>JAHFUH010000792.1 GCA_023265215.1 Acidobacteriota bacterium | reverse complement strand
AGTTGAGCTCCCATGATTGAGAAGTATTCGTCGCAATCATGGGTGTGAGGCGCCCTCTCCATAAAATTGGCCCCTTTGATCACCTGCCATCCCATGTTGATGTTGGCGCCGGGTATCTGGTGGGCGCCCCTAAAATAGGCTGCCGGGCTTGCGAGATAATCCACTTTTATCTCATCTTTCAATCCCGAAAACAACAAATGGCTATATTTCAGGTCTGACATTTCCCCTTCCTCCAATATGAACCAAACAAAAGCGGTGGAGCGCGGGCGTCCTGTCTATATGCAGGCAAGATGCCTGTGCTCCTAGGTTTGTATAAGGACAATCATCCGAGATTCTATGACAAAATGAATGCCTAAATACATAGTTTTAGGAATCAATTTTTGGCAGGATCTTATACGATTGTGTAAACATGAGTGTTCAATCCTGGCGGAGCGGACATGATTCGCCGCAATGGATTTTGACCATTCATGGCCACGGCTACAAATTTGTGGGACCGTGAAAATCGAAGTCATTGCCGCAAGGGCGAGAGGCAAAAAGTTGAAGCACTCAGGTTTCCTGTGATCTGTCTTAGTTTTTTGGTGTCCAGCCTTATTGCGTACAGATGCCAGGTTCCATCATAGTTTAGCCGGAACATCACCTCTTTCCCGTCCGGAGTAAAAACGGCATCCAGCGGACGACCTATTACCGGCGTCAGGTCGCTGGCTGGACTGCCGTCCACGCTTGCCAGAACTAACTCAGCCGCAGACTGAATCAGAAGCGACTTTCCGTCGGGAGACCAGGCCACTTCATACGCGCCGATTTCGCTTACTCTCTTTTTGCCGGAACCATCGGTCTTGATGACATAAATTCCTGCAGAGCTGTCTTTCGAACCGGGCGAATCAGCCGAAATATAGACAATGGATTTGCCGTCCGGCGACCACACGGGCCTGGTGTTTATGCTTTTGGATTCGGTGAGGCAGCGCTTGTGCCTGCCGTCAAGACTTACAACATATATGTCGCTGCTTTGATCCGTTCCAAAACTGAGCGCGAGGCGAGCGCCATCCGGCGACCAGTCGCCGAAGCAGTTTTTTCCCAATTCACTCAAGCGCTGCTGCTCGCCGGTTTGGAGATTATACAGGTATATTCCGCTCATCGGCGTCTTCTTGCCTTGCTTGACCGCCTCGTCGGCGTGTTCCGGGTCTTCATAGGCTGAAGTGTAAAGAAGCTGCCTGCTGTCGGGAGACCATTTGAAACTGCTCACAGTGTAATCAAACAATCGTTTCCGGTTGAAGCCTCCGCTATCCATCATGTACAAAGGAAAATGGTAAGGCATGGGATACTTGGTTATTACGCGCGCATCATCACGGCGTGCGGCGAAAAAGGCAAATTTCTTTCCGTCCGGCGACCATGAAAAAGGGGTCAGCTGCACCATGGGATCCGGCATCAGGAGCTTTCCCCCGGTTGTGTCGGAGTTCATGATGAAAATTCCGTTTTGCCCTGCTCGTGACGGAACTAATGCAATCTTATAATCGCCTGTTGTGTGTTGAGCCGGGGAACAGGCGATCATCAGAATCAAAAGATACGTCGCAATCCATGGACTGATTCTAACCATCCCAATCCTCCCAATCAGGACGCGGAGCACGCGGATGAACGCTGAAAAAATACAGTAATTATCCGCGTATTCCGCGTCCAATTGATGGAACGCTTATTTTGAAACGGGCGGATTTTCGCCCTGAGCTTCGTTGGATTTCATCAGGTTCTGGATAACTTCCCCGTAGAATGGTTTTTCTTTCAGGCTGGCATAGGAACCCGGGAAGTACGCGAGGGTTATATCGGCGCTTCCGTCTTCAAATGCGTTCAATATGACTGCAGCCCTCTGATCCTGCGGCAGCCGCGTATTATCGATCATTGGAAAATCGAAGAAGCCCACCCAAAACTCCGCATTATGAGTCTCGAAATTTTTCCCGTCTTCCGTTGGAGTTTTGATTTCCATTCGCAAATTGATTTCGCGAGTCTTTTTGTCGGCTGCCATTACATAAAGCGAAAACTGCCTGGTTATGCCGTCCAATGTCAGGCTGGCGTCTTCCAGCGGAAATCCTCCGGGATTTTTTTTGAAGCTGTCCAGATCTATAATGCGGTCTGTTTTCTGGCCTGCGCCTTCGAGCACGAGCATCTGCTTGCGGCTTATTTCCATCGCCACTTTGTAGAGCCGGTCCATGTATTCCTGTTTGCGGGAATCATTGGAGGATACGATTTGCTTTTCCAAATAGGTAAACAGCGGCTTGAGATTGAGAGACTCGTGAAAATTGTAGGAGAGAAGCTCGAGATTCAGCACACGTTCATCCAGGGAGGTGGCGCCGGGCCGCAGAAAGGTTCCGATAATCGAAACAAACATATCCTTCCGCAATGCGCTTTCCGCCTCTTCGCGCTTGCTCATCAGTTCCGTATAAATACGGACCCTCGTCTCACGAATCTGATTGTCTTCCCTTACTCTGTTTTCCCTGAGTTCACGCTCTTTAAGATAATTCGAGCCGATCAGGCCGATAAG
>JAHFUH010000266.1:5772-7535 GCA_023265215.1 Acidobacteriota bacterium | reverse complement strand
GAGCCTCATCGAATCGCGCATAGGCCTTTGTTCCATCCTGCAGCTCGGCATAAACGTGCTCCGGCAGATTGATCCACTCTCTGAGCTTTAAATCTCTTTTCTGCGGATCGTCAATTTCGATCATCAAAGTACACCCCAATTCCCCGTCGCCTCCCAAAATGCTGTTATAGGTATCGATCTCGTGAAGTATGTCTTTCTCCTTCACAATTTTTTCGGCCCGCATCATTTCCTGGATCTGGTAGCGGATGGTGAGAGCATTCTCAGACAGGAAGGTAAAGCACTCCCCGACATGAATTCTTCGTTGAGCCTTTTCGGCAAATACCTCTTTCTGAAACGCCTCTCGAATTTCCGAGTAGGTGATGTAATCGACAATGTCACTTCTCTGAACCGTTCTCATAATATTTATTCCGGCTCCTGGCTTCTGGCTTCCGGCTTCTCGTTTATAACAAACCCATCCTGCCGGTATGCGCGCGCCAGGATCGACATCGGGTGCATTGGCTTGACTCCGGCATGCTGCTGAAACTGTATGGCCGCCAATGGACAATCAGACGACCAAACGGAGGCTTTTGCTTCGTGCATGGCATCGAAAGCCTTTTTGCCGATACGTCGCGAGGGCTCAAACCCATCAACAGTCATGGCATAGGTGCCATTGTGTCCGCAGCATTCCTGGACCATTACAGGCTGGACTCCGGGAATCTTGCGCAGGAGATCGCGACTGCGAAATCCGATAGCCTGCGCGCGCAGGTGGCAGGGAGCGTGATATGCTACGGTGCCTTCGGGAGCGCTCTTGAAATCGGTGCAGAAGCGCGCTTCTTCCCGGATGCTCCACAAGAACTCGCTCGGATCCATGACTGCCTTGGAAATTAATCTTGCCGCTTCCCTGTCTTCAGAAGCTACGAGATCAGGATATTCGCGCCGGAACATCATCGAGCATGTGGGATTGATGACAATGACTTTTGCACCCTTCTCTACAAATGGAGCAAGGATTGTGAGATTCCGTTTCGCCTGCGACTGCAGCGATTTTAAATCCCCCTTTTCCCATGCGGGCATTCCGCAGCAGCACAGATTTTTCACGCACCGGAGATCCACTTTGTTCTTTTCGAAAACCTCAATCGTATCTTTGCCCAGTTGCGGATCGTTGTTCTGCACGAAACAGGTTTGGAAGAGCACTGCTTCGCAACCGGGGAGTTCTGCAACCCGGCCGGTTTTCTCCGCCCAGCTTTCAAACGTCGTGCTTGCGAAATCCGGAAGAAGTTTCTCCCGGTGAATTCCGAGAGCCAGTTCCATAAATATGCGATGCGCTTTTATCCGGTTGGCCACGTTGGCAAAACCCAGGCTGGCGCGGGCGAGTTTTGCACTGGCGTCAGGATTTGCCAGGAAGCGATCTCTCAAACGAACACCATATTGCCTGGTGTGGATCGCCCGGTATCGCGCCGCTAATTTTGGAAAATCAAGCACGTAAGGATGGCTGTCTCGCGGAGTATAGGGACAGTTCACTTCGCATAACTTGCATTGGAAACAGGCATCAAATATTTTCGCGTTTTCTTCTGCAGTGATTTTTTTAACGTTTCCGTCATACTTCTGGTCGAGCAAGGCGAAGAGCGAAGGAAAAGTATCGCAAAATTTAAAGCAAAGCCTGCAGCCATGGCAGATTTCAAAAACCCGCTGCATCTCCTTCTCGAGTGCATCTTTCCGCCAGTACTTTTCCTCTATGGGATCGTAGGACAATCCGTCTGTTGGCTGGTATGAAATGTTTTTTGGTG
>JAHFUH010000266.1:0-5672 GCA_023265215.1 Acidobacteriota bacterium | reverse complement strand
GTTTCACGGAAGTTGCCTGCGATTTCCGGATAGCCTTCCACATCGGCAATTTTTGCAAAATAGAGATACCGGCGGTTTGCCTGGGATTCTCCGGCAAACGCTGCTTTAAGATTTTCGTGCGTTTTCGAACCTTTTAACTCGGCCATCGACTTTTCTCCTTTTAAATGGGAGACAATAGGGCTCCCGTTTATTTCTTTTTTTAGAATCCATTTGCCTGAGTCCGGAACTGCGGCACTCCAGGCATGTTCCTATAATCCGCACATCAAGCTCTTCAGCGACAAATCCGGCATAGCGAACGCCTGACACTACAAGTCGCGCAAACGACTTGTCATCAAGATCGGTCATGCGGCCGCACAACCGGCAGACCAGATGCTGGTGTGGAGCAAGGTTCCCGTCATATCTGGCAATGCCGTTGGTTGTGCTCACCCGTCGAATCAAGTTTTCATTTTCCAACGACTCCAGGATTCGGTAAACCGTCGAAAGGGACAAAGAAGGCATGGTTTCCTTCAGTTTTTTTTGCAGAGACTCCGCCGTCGGGTGGGTAGCGTCCATGGCGAGAGTCTGAAAAACTGCCAGCCGCTGTGCGGTGACTCGCACTCCGCGCTCGCGGCACCGGGATATGAAATAGTGTTGTTCCAAATCCGCCGAATTCGGATCTTCCGGCTGAGACTTCTTACGAATGATTCTCACATGCAAATTATTGCTATCTGGACTTTAATCTGTCAATGGCGCGGATTGCGAATTTCTATTGAAGGGACGAAAATAGAACTGTGGTCTTGTCGCGTTACTCATCATTTTTCACACTTTTAGGAATGCGGGGAGTGGCACAAGCAAAAGCCCTTGAACCTGAGCGAGTTTCCAATGAAGCTGCTGGAGAATATCGAGAAACCGGCTCTTTATATTGTTGATCACGCCAAAGAGATCGAATCACAGTTTTCAATTACAAACAAAAAGATGCGGGGCTCTCAAACAACAGGCAGTGGCTGTAAGCATCAAGGCCAGTAAAAACGAAGAACCCGGGAACCTTTCGATTTCCGGGCTCGGTTTTCAGATTGAAACCGAAGGAGGAGACCTAATAGCGGCTTGTATTTATCTTTTGCGTCAAGTCTGTCGCTGTCGTTTTTGGTCCGAACCCTCTTCGATGTATCTTATCGGCATGTCCGTAAATGGCAATCTCGGCTTTCCAGGATTTCGGTCATAGGCTTGACCCCGGACTTGAGCTGTTCCCTGAAAAGAAAGAAGAGCCAAAAGTGAGGCATTGCTCCGTTGCTCGAACAACTGCGGATCCGCAGATCGGACAAGTCTCCAATATTTTCATAGATTCCGCACCCTGCTGTTTCTGTGGCTGCAATTGGTGGGCGGTGCAGGATTTGAACCTGCGACCCCCGGTGTGTAAGACCGATGCTCTGCCGCTGAGCTAACCGCCCCAAGTTCGTTGATAATACTAAACTTATCTAAATTTTGGAAGGCTAAAGAAGGGCTCAAAATAGGCCTCCAATCAACACCTATCAACAAGCGGCCGAATTCTTGCCGAAAATCATTGCATCAGTTCTGGCGGCCGCCTCGGGATTTGTTTCGCGGAGGAGGTGCCCATAAATATCAACCGTGATGTTAATCGAGCTGTGCCCCATCTGCCGGCACACGTAAAGCAGGTCTTCATTCTGTGCGATTTTCAGGCTTCCGAAGGTATGGCGAAGATCATGAAACCGCAGCGCGCCAAGTTCGGCCTTTTTAACCGCAGGCCTGAATTCGTATTTCGCAAATGAGCGCGGATCCCGGGGGCTTCCGTCCGGATTGGCAAACACCAAGCCTTCGGAATTTCCCTTCCGTAGCCTATGCTCAAGCAGCATCTTTCGCAGAGTAGGCGACAAATCGATTTTGCGGACACTGGCTTTTGACTTCGGCGCCACGAACACCGGGCCTTGCTCCTCGGGCTTCCAGGTCTTCCCCTGCTTCCAGAAAATTGTTTGCTGGATGTGAATCAGATTCTTTTCGAGATCGATATCCGATTCGCGCAGCCCGAAGACCTCAGCGCGCCTCATGCCCGTTAAAAGAGTCGCGGCAACGATTGTTTTTGTTTCCCCTTCGCAGGTATCGATGAGTTTCTTTATCTCCTCGGGATTCAAAGCCCGGCCCTTCTTTTCCCTCGGTGATGCGGGAACGCGGACCTTTCGGCGAGCTGTGAAAGGATTCCCAGGCAGCAGATCCCATTCCGCAGCCGATTGCAGTATTGTTCGCAGCAGCATCAAGATATTTCGCTTGGTGTTCTCCGCCAAACCCTCCGGCAACTGTGCGCGAAAATCCTTATCGATCGTCGCAGCCCTGATCTGCCCGAGGTTCATCATCCCGAAAAAGGGATTCAGGTGCTTGTCGATAACCGAACAATAGCCAGCGAAGGTTGACGGCTTCATGGGCCGTTTGGCCAGCTTGGGATATTTCTCAATCCACTCGGCTGTGAAATCCTTGAATTTCATGTGAGACGGTTCAATATATTCGCCTTCGCGAGCTTTCTTGCTTTCTTCGTCAAGATAATCCTCGGCGGCCCGCTTGCGGTCAAAGGTACGCCAAATCTGATCCTTTCCGCCGTCCGGCGTCTCGATCCATAGCGCCGTATAGTAGCGTTTTTCGCCTTTCTTCGTCGTTCTGGTGATGATAGTTCCGCGCGCCATTAAGCCCTCCATGGGACGCTCGAAAGCGCCCCGATTGAGTTTCGTTTACTGCTCCAACAGCTTTCCAAGGTTCTCGGCGATACGGTTGTCGTCCCGCATTATCAAGTCAGCGATATAGGACACTCCGAAAGTAATCCCGCTTGCATCGTCGTCGCCCTCTACATGGGAAATAAATCCATCGAGGCCTTCCATCATTTTCGAGAAGCGTTCAATGCTCGTCTTCGCCGTGGCGATTGCTTCGGCGGTTTCCCGCGAAAGGTTTTGTTTCGGTGTTTCTTTGAGTGTGGGTTTTGATGTAGATTTCTTCTCAGCCATGCTTTCCTCCGTTGTAGGAATGCTGGTTAGGGTCCGTCCGGTGTTTGCAGCACCTGGCGGCCCCGCCATGCGGGTTATAGTTTCTTGTCTGACTTCTTCAATCCTTCGAAAAACCTTTTTCTGGATGCCTCCTTTTCTTTCATTACGTCCTTGATTTCCTTGCTTTCGCTCTCGATTTTCTTCATCGACTCCGTAAAATCCCGGTCCACGTTCTTTATTTTTAAGGTTCTTTCGAGGAGTTCTCGCACCACGTCGGCCATTGTAACCCCTGCCGTGGCGCAACGGATTTTTAATTCCCTGTAAATCTCTTCTGATAGGTCGATTGTAATTCGCTTCATGCTTTATCATGATTGCATGATTTCTGTAATATTTCAAACAAGATTAGTTTGCACTTGTGGCATATTTCAAATTTCCTTTGTTGCATTGATTGCGATTGTCAATGTATCATCTCGATCAAACCCAATTTGCCCCGAGGAGTCATATGAAAAACTAATCGGTTTTGCCGTTCTCTTCGTGCTTGCCAATGGCTTTCTGACGGCTGGCAAGAAAGAGGTTGCCGTTGTTGCCATTGTTGCCGTTGACGATCAATCACCTTCTGGACAAGGAAGCCCTCTTCCTGTCACCCTTCCTTCAGAGAGAGGCAAACTGCCGACCATCGACGAAGACGCAAAACAGGATAGCGCGGAAGAACGCTTGATCATTGCCGATCCGCAGGTGACATCAACTGTCGGCTACTACGGGCACCTTTCCTTTTTAATTCGTAATGATGCGCACCTGCCGATTGGAAGCGGGCGCATTGTTCTACGGCAATATTTGGATATAGAGAGAACGAAGCCAGTTGAGGATAATGCAATCGTCTATTTAGTAAATTCAATAACTGGGAAGCCCAATAAGATTATGCCCGGTCAATGGATGCAAACCGCCAATGGCCTGCTCCGGCAGAAAGTCAAAGCCTTCGACATTCTTGCCATAGAATGCTTCTTTGTCCTTCCTAGCGATGGCGCAGCATCTGTTCTGGATAGGCCTCGAACAAAAAAGTTCACCCACGAATTCAAACCCGGCGAAGCTAAAAGCATCATTGCGAAGTCGTTCGGTCGGGCTAAAGTGGAATAGACGCATTATAACGCGCTTAACGCCTTTGCATTTGAGGTTCACTGCTCCTTCCCCTTATGAAACCATTGCCGATGAACTTTGATTCCCAGGGACTGTGTTGTTATGCAGCGCCATGGGTTTCTTTATGGCAAATCCGCGCTTGCTCTTCTCCGCTTTGGCAATCCTCACCCGGTCAAAAGGAAGGGTGAAGGAAACATAGCCCCAAGGATTCGGCCGGGCGTCCGGTTTATATCCCTGCTTCTCCATTCTCCGGATAATGCGCGGATCGGCTGTGCAGATATTCCACATCTGGCTTGAAGAACTCCTTTGAATAACGGTTTCCATTTCTTCCCGGGTCAATTGGTAAGTGGTCATTTGTTGGCTCCATTGCTTAAGATCGTTGCACCCCTTAACTTGTGCTTTGGAACTTGTGTCTCCGGACCTTATGCCCGCAGGACAGGGCTATTTATGGCTACTTTGCGCTATATGGTTTAGGTCTAGGACCATGCTTCAGCACTTTTTTGAATTCATCCCGGGGAATGAGAATCTTCTTCGGCAAGTGAATGTGCTCAATCCGATCATCCCGGATCCAGCGGCGAACCGTTTCAATGCAGACTCGCATTTCGTAGCTCAGCTCGTCAATTCTGAAATAGCGGCGGTCTGGAAAATAGGTCATAAGTCGTTGCGCTTGCTTTTCATTGTTCAACCTCGGACAAAGACGCGTACGCGGATGCCTAAATCCTCGATCAGTTTCGTCAAGCCGGATTTTGTTGATTGGCGTTGACTGGCTTTGCAACCTCTTGAATTCTTTGCACTTTCCTAACGGAATCGGTCATACAAACCGAAGATTTTCGGGTTAGCCTGCCGGTTTTTGTAGACTCAATGAAGGCGTCAACGTCAGCCGGATCAAATCGGAGCTGATTTCCAAGCTTGATAGCCGGCAGCCCGAGGTTTCGATGATTCTGGTATAGCCAGCTTGTTTTGACCGACAGCCGGGCGGCCAGGTCATCAACGGTTAAAAGTTTCGCGTCCATTTTGAAATCCTTTTCTTGGTTGCTCAAATATTCCTGGTGAGAGTTTGTGCTTTTCTAAAGCTGTTTTTTCTTTTCGGATTCCCGGACGCCGGACGGCCCCCTCTAAAGAGGGAGGGGGCGTCCGTCCGAGACGTCAATTTTAAAAATCCGGACGAATCGGCCGAACTGCAAATAATTGGAAATGCAATGTTTACCATAGCATTGTGACCTAACGATGGGAGTCGTCCGGACGCGTCCGAGAAATCCCATTTCAGGACGTTTCGTCCGAAATTAGCTAACTCGTTGCAATAGCGCAACTTTCCCTCCTTGTAGCACTGTAAAGAGACCTTTGTGCTTTTGAGCCGTCCGGCGAACGGTATCGGCTTTAGCGTCGATTGCGTCGGCTATCTCCTCGCAGGACATTTCCCCGGCTTTGAGCAAATACAGCATTCGATCTTTGATGGGCATCTTCGGAGCAAGCTCCGGATTGTCTGCCGGATTTGTCTGCTTGAAATAGGTTCGGATTTCGGTGAATGCGATGTCAAAGCCAGTGGGAGGCTGAAGGCGCCCAAGATTGGCTTTC
>JAHFUH010000791.1 GCA_023265215.1 Acidobacteriota bacterium | reverse complement strand
ATTTAGCATGACCAACAATATTCCTGCCCAAATAGAAAAGGGGTTCATGGTGATCGAAAGGATGAAGTGGAGGGCGCATGCTACGAAGGTGGCACTGAACATGCCGTTGGCCAGCAGATGCAATTGCCGGTCAATACGTGAGAGGTCTCGCGCGTTATCTTTGTGGTACCTGATCTGTCCTTGTATCAAGATGTCACAAAATGTTGCCCGTATAGTCGAAAGATAAGCGTCATCAAATTTTACTTTGGGCAGGCCGGCGGCACGTGTGACAGCACGATAATGCCAATAGATCCAAGTGGTTGCAGGATTACCATAGGTTCCAAGGTGTCTAGGCAAAGTGAAGTTTTGTCGTGCTCCGCCCAGCAAGTTCTGAAAGCGTGCGATTCGCAGTCGCTCAGCAAGAATTCGGTACTCGATCCATCGCTCATGCCAATGGGCGAATGCTCCACGAAGAGTAAGGATGATAATCACTCCGATGGACGCAAGCTCTATGAGAATGGGTGCCAGGTCACGATTGGCATACACCAGAGAAGTTATCCCAAGGAGAGCGCACAAAACGGCCAATGCTCCCAGCAAATAGTTCAACGCTGTAGAACTCCTGTGGAGGCTCCCATAATGAAGCGCCAATTGGTTCGCCCAAGCATAGTGGGTTAGATAAGGACAATCTGTCCAATCAACGAGGCTTTTTCCCGCACCAAGGGGCTTCCACTCTTTTTGCCAATCATTTTCGGTCGTTTGATAATATTCCTTCACGTGCCAAACGCAACCTGATCTTTTAAACAACACAATGGTGCGGAGTAGCCTCCATATACAACCAAATGCGTTCCACCGCCGTTGAACCTCAGCGTTATAACTCTCGTGTCCGTCTGCGGGAATGCTTTTATTTTTGGCGCTTCCCAACTCTGGCGGCATCATAATGTCCTTTACCAATGCGCTTAACCGATTGAATTCTCCCTTTAGATCATCATCGACGCCTCGTAAAACGCACCACTGCGGTGAGTCGAGCAGTTGCCATTGTTCAGGCGTTGCCCATCTAATCCAGATGACTGGAACGCCGTAAGCCAGTGAATCCCGCACCATTTGTCCTGTACCACCGCGTCCTTTCTCGTCGGAACCGTCCCATACTGCGATCAGCAGATCTGACTGCCTGATAACCATCCGTCCAGCCGCTTCGTAGGATTCATTTCCCTTAGCGCGGGAACCATCCAGTTCTAGTATCGCAGTCGCCTGATCTTTGAGCCGGTTGTACTCAGAAAGAGCGCGCCCGGTAAAGTCTTTCTCGTATTCCTCCTTAGAAAAGGGCATTGGCACCTGGAGTTCATAGCTAAGACGCAACGCCTCATCTGCAACCCACTGATCCGCACCTTCAGCGAGCGAGGAAATAATACGGAGGGTGACACCGCATCGAAAACCCAGTTCATCCGAGCAAAAAAGATCTCCTTTTGCTGCCGCGAGACCTGCGACCGTTTCCTGAATTCGCCGAAGGATAGCCGCGATTATCAAATGCAACGCATCCACGTCTGGCAGGGGGCGCCTCTGCGGATCTGGCCGATGGCCGATCACCCCAACATGCAGGACAAGCGGTGGCTTCGGAGGATGGATTCCGCTGTTCAATGTCTCACTGTCGCTGTTTGCAGTTGCTAACATATGATCATTCCTCTTGGATAATTATCGCTAAATACTCTTAGGATCTCTGCCGCCTCAGAGAGGCTTGGCCTAAGGTATATAGGGTTCATTAAGTGCGACCGCCTTCTCGTACTCAGCTCTGCCTTCTAGATTCCGGCCTTCACGAAAGAGAGCCTCCGCCAAATTTAAGTGTGCTCGCGGAAAATCCGGCTCCAGGGCAATGACCTTGTGATACTCATAAATCGCTTCGTCTAGCCGGCCTTGCTTGGAGAAGGCCACGGCGAGAGCAAAATGAGCTTCGGGTAAATCAGGTCTGAGATTCAGGGCCTTCTGAAAGAGGTTAATGGCTATGTTGTATTCATTGTTAGAAAGTGCGGCGTCGCCGACCAGAAGAAAGCATCGGGAATCCAACGCGGGCGAATAAAACCATGAAATCTCAACCGAAACAATTGCTATGATGACAAATAGGAATGCCTTCCGGTTGAAAATCATTGCTGGGCTATGAGAAAAGCCTGTAAGAAATTTCCTTTCTGCTAATTCAGGTTGATGAATGATTAGCGGTAATGGGCAGACATCAGTTGCCAGGGCTCCGGCATGGGAGTGATATCTTCCATATTTTCTAACAACTGCAGATAATAAATTGGTCGAGAAAAAAGATATATTCAGTGCAAGCCTGTAAGCGATCTGAGACGGGCGTTGCGCCATAAGAATAATGGGCACATCTTCTCCATTGGCAAATGTAACTGAGAGTGATTGTGCCACAACCTCCTCAGGGCAGGAGAGTAGTTGAGGTGAATCGGAAAATAAATGGCGCCAAAGGAGCTGCTTTGTTTCTGGCGGATCCGGAAGTGTTATTATTGACAGTTTTCTAATTTCAGGTGAACCTGAAAGTTGCTGAAATTC
>JAHFUH010000265.1 GCA_023265215.1 Acidobacteriota bacterium | reverse complement strand
CGTACCTGAATTTTTGAACAACTTTATTCCTCCTCTGTTTTCAGAGCGCGCTCAAAAGCAAAATCACCTGCTTAAGTATGTGTTTTGGTAAGGCGAAAATCAACCAATGCCAGAAATTAGGTTGCAAACGAAAGTGGGACTCAAAACCTAATGGGCTTATGCCCTGGGAGCGCCGGCGTCCTCGCCGGCAGGCTGGTGCGCACATCGGGAATTTCCGAATTAATCAAAGAGCTGCAGCGACTTGTAGGTTTTTTGGCAAACATATCTGGTAGTCGTGAATATGTGCCGGCGAGGACGCCGGCGTTCCCAGGCGCTGTTCTTTTTGCCTTTTGAGTCCCACTTCCGTTTGCACGCACTCTGGACACGTTATTGGCGAAACTACCAGGTTAGGCTTCTGCCAAATTCACCTTCGGAGGTTCCAACAGTCAAGGATTTGAGCGGGACGTTGAGGAATCGCACCAGAGGAATCATCGCTGAAAAAAGCTCAAGCAACCGCGGAAACAGTTTTGGCCCCTCGGCAAGCTCCGCCGGTTCGGTCTGGGTGACATAAAATTGTTTTTGCCGCAACACATCGATGGCCGGGTGATCTGCGGGGAAGCCCAACGGCGGACGGACCAGGCGCTCTCCCTGCAGATTGCCGAGCATATTCCTAAAACTCCGCTGACTCGTGATCGCCAGAAGGTCTTCCCAGTTAGCCGCGATATGCTGACGCAGGGCTCTCAATGTCACGGGATCCGGCATGTAGACCCCGCCCGCAATCACTACTTCTGTGGGTTCGATATGAAAATACAGGCAGGCTCCGGTCTTTTTCGGGATTCCCCGGGGAACGAATATGGCCGCCACGTGAGTTTTATATGGGCGCTTGTCGGCGCTGAAGCGGATATCGCGGTAAATGCGATAGATGGCGCGCTTCGGGTCCACTATTAGTTCCGGGGCAGACTGCTGCATCGCCTGGCCGAGCGCCAGTACCAGTTCGGTCATAGGAGCCTTGACCTTCAGCTCGTAAATATTTTTGTGGGCAAGGAACCATTCCCGGTCGTTATTCCGCTTGAGCTGCCGGAGAAATCTAAGTGCCTCGGGCGGAAATCCTCCAAATCCGTTTGTCATAGAAAATCAACCTCCGTCCATTCACTTCCGTCCGCATTTCCCTTCAATGAAGCCCGCACAGGACATCGATCCAAGGTAGACGCGGCGTCTACCTTAAGACTAATTTGAAATGCTTTTGATGTAGTCCTTAGATACGACTTGCCATTTACAGGATTCATCCTGGCACAATTTGTTTGGCTCAACAAAAAGAACAATTTTATGATTCTTCATCACCGGCCGCCACCAGGAACCAAGGAAGACTTTCTCATCCCCAGTGATGAGATCCCCCCGGACAGATCTTATTTCCGCTATCCCGGTCTTGTTTCTTATAAATTCAGCATCGAAAACGCCTTCCATTTCTCTCATTCCGGGAATCCATAAAAACCGGCCGTCATCTCCGCCCTTGCGCAAACCAACGGCTGCGAGCGATCCAATGATGCCTCCTTTTGTCCCTGTGTACCCTTCCAGAAAAACACCTGCGGTCAATGCCAATTCCCTGGCCTCTTCCTGCGTAATGATTTCTTTTTTAGCACGTTCTCCCCATTGGAGGATTTCGCTTCCGATCATTTCATATGTGGCAACACATAACCCGGCATCAGAACCATCCGCACTGTTTTGAATAAGATAGTTGGCGCAATATTGATGGAGCTTATTGCTATTTTCGGCTTCCATTTCGAGGCAGGCAGAGCTGTTATGCGAGGTGTACGGTATTCTCCGGTCGAATAAAAGCTGGTGGCGAGTTATGCCAATCAATTTGCCCAAGCCCTCATCATTCAGCTGGGTGCCCAATTCACGCGCACGAAAGCCCGTCCCCCTGCTCTCGATATTATCGGTGTCGTCAATGCCAATATAAATTCTCATCAGATATTTTTTACCTCACTGAGTTCAAATGCTTTTTCAAGAAGCTCCGGGTCCAGTGATAAATTCGTAGCCATTGTGTCAATCTCCACTCCTATAATCGCACAGGTGCAAAAAGCAATCCAAGTTGAATCCGGCAAAAAGTCCCGAGCGACGCATTGATTAAACACTTCACTAACGCAAAACCAAAACGCCACGGATTATCACGGATTCAAGAAGGTGAGGATTGCAAATCAATCTCCTGTATCGAGAACCCAGCTGTCCTGGGAGCGCCGGCGTCTCGCCGGCAAAAAGCAACGAATAGCTGTTGATGTGGCTTTGGGGGGCATCCAAACGTTTTTCATGAAAGAAAAGCGTTAAGGCCGGCAAGCATTAGCCAGATTTGTCCGGAAATACTCGATAGAAGCTAATGGCTGCCGGCGAGACGCCGGCGATCCCAGGACGGCCTGCATATTTGGTACTGATTGGGTTGCGGCCGCCGGCCGCGCTGGGTAATCCGTGGCGTTTTGGTTGATGCAATTCTTCGATGTTCTTGTTTCTGCTCGAAGTAATGAGGAAACTGTTCCGATTAGGCACACCTGTGACATCAGAGCACAGGTGTTTGAAGTCATTTTCCTTTATAATGAATAACTTAGCATTGGGCACAATAAATGCATTCTGCGCAAATATGAAAAGAACATACCTGATTACAATGATTTCGATGTTGCTGTGGCCTATTGGCTTGAAGGCCGATGGACAGAAGCCGGAAACCAACGTTAACGAGCGGTACGATGTCGAAGGCATTGAATATTCCGGATTTGATGAATCCAAAATCAGTCAGCCTCTGCGCGATGAGGCGCAGAAAATGGTCGGCGCGAAGTACAACGAAAAGACTGCAAACGGCATCCTCAAGAAACTTCAGAAAGAGTTGGGAGGACGCAAGGAATACTATCGGATCGATCTCAAAGTGGAAAAAGGGATCAATCCCGACAAGGTCAAAGTATTATTTCAGTTCAAGAAGCGACCATTCGTTTTTAGCGCTGGGGCTGGAGGCGTCTATCACTCTCAAGAGGGGAGTAGTGTCAGTGTAGGTGTCGGAATTCATGAGCTTGCCTACGGTAACAATTTCAATTTAAGTCTTATCAGCGATGCCAACTTGCTTCTGGAACGATATACGGGTTTTAAAGCAAGTTACGAGAACAAGAAGGTTGGGACGGAAAAGGTCCGACTGAATGTAGATTTCAGCAGTTTTCATGAAAAATTCAATTCGGCCACGAAAAGCACTTTAACGCTGAGACCGGATGTTCCGGGAGTTTACCGGGCGCGCCAGAGCTTTTCTCCATCCCTTACGGTACAGCCGTTTCATGAGAATTATGTTGTACTAAGCGCGGGTCTCGATTTTCAGCGCCTCGAGTTCCAGACTCCTGTATCTCAAACCCGAACTGCTTATATCGGCTATACAAACATCTCATTAAACTTATGCGACCTGCAGGCCAAATACAAGCAGTGTGGGAATATCGAATACAACTTAAGAACCGCCACGCGTGTTTTAGGCAGCGATTTTGTATATACGCGTCACCTGATGTCTGTCACCTATTCATTCACAAGAGAGCCTAATGAGTTTATCGCGTCCGCCTCTTACGGATTGATAACAGGAACTCCTCCGCTATTTGAGCGTTTTGCATTGGGCAACAGCGCAACCCTGCGTGGATGGAACAAATTTGATATGTCGCCTCTGGGGGGAACGCGCACAGCTTATGCCATGCTGCAATATCGCTACCGGCGCTTCCGTGTTTTTTATGATGTCGGGACGGAGTGGGATGAAAATCAATTCTCACCAATCCGGCATGGACTTGGAATCGGTATCGTGAACTGGCCATTCAAAAATGCGGTTTTTTCGCTGGCATTCCCGGTGCGGCTGCACAAAGTTAAACCCGCATTTGGGGTGTTTTAAAATTGATCGCCGCTATGAAGAACTATGGATGTCCAATAGTGTTGCCGACATTATGTGTGCTTTTATGCGTTGGCGGTCTGGCGCAATCGAATTCCATATTGCTGGAACGTCATGGCGATCATCTGAGTGTGGCGGCGCCTCAGCTGCATTTCATTTCGGGCAAAGCTGCGGAGAAGCTTCAAAACGGCTCGACCGTAACTTACGTTTTGATGCTGACCGTTGCTCCCGAGCATTCCAAAAAACAAACGCTTCATGCGAAATTCATGGTCAGTTACGACCTGTGGGAAGAGAAATATTCAGTTGTCAAAGTGCCGGATGGCAATGCAGTATCGCGGCTGACGGCTGCAACGGCGGAAGCATGGTGCCTGGAGAACCTGCCGATTCCGGTACGCTCGATTTCCGAACGGCAGCCCTTCATGATAAGGTTGGAATGCACCATTGAAGAAGATGCGGGCAAGGAAAGCGATAAAGCTTCCGGCCCGATATTTGCAGACCTTATCGAAATTTTCAGCCGCAAGAAACAGGAAGCGCCCCTGCGATGGGAAACGGTTGCCGGCCCTTTCCGCCTGGAAGATTTGAAAAATCATTAGTCGGCAGGTAGATGCGGCGTCTCGCCTATTTTATTTCCGGCGATCCGAACGCGGCGAGACGCCGCGTCTACCTTGCGGTAAGAGATTGTTTTGAAAAAGCTGCGCCACAAACTGATCCTCGTTTTTCTGGCGGCAACAATTCTGCCCACTGCAGCTATCCTGTGGATGAGCGTAGCTTTGATCAAACATAGCCTCAGCTATGTCGGGATTGACGATTTGGATGCGGTATCAAAATCTCTTCAGGGGGTCGCCCTTGACTACTATCACCAGTCCCAGAGAGAGCTGAAGGAAGAAGCCCTTTCCAGCCGGCTCCAACCCGAGCGCTTTACCACAGGATTGATCTCCAGAGGACCGGTTTTTCTGCAACAATTCTGGCAAAGCAAGGAACCGGAACGATTTGAGCTTTCGCAACCCGACGGAGATCGGTTGCAGTATCTTGTCCGCCACGGCTCCGAGATCTGGGTGTATTCCCGAAATCTGGCTGGCGTGCGCATGGAGGAGCTGACCCGTCAATACAGGCACGCCCGCGCGCAGGTGGAAAAAATTCAGCAACGGGATCTGCGAAAAGGATTCACCTACACTTTAATTTTTCTGACAATCATCGTATGGCTTCTTGCCCTGACAACGCTGCTATACCTGGCCAATCGGATCAGCCGGCCGATTCAGGAATTGACGGCAGGCTTGCATCGGCTTTCAGAAGGAGACTTCGATACGAGATTGAATTCCCGGCAGGGAGATGAGGTTGGGCGCGCGGTGCAGGCGTTCAATCAAACAGCCGATCGGCTCCGGCAAAATCGGGATCGCCTCGTATACCTCACCCAGATTGCCAGCTGGCAAATGCTGGCCCGCAAAATGGCTCACGAGCTGAAAAATTCCCTGACTCCAATCCGGCTGACCGTTGAGGAAATTTTAGCGCGTTCGCCTGCGGGCCACCGCCACTTCCTGGAGCAGGCGGCTCAAGTAGTAATCGGAGAAGTGGAGAGCCTGGGAAAGCGGGTGCAGGCCTTTTCGGAATTTGCAGCGGAACCTCCAATCCATCCTTGCCGGCTTGATCTCAACGCTTTGCTTGAAGAGCGGGTTCATTTTTTAAAAGTGGCTTATCCCGAGGTCCAATATCAAATCGAACGGACAGATCAAATCCCCATGGCCTGGGCCGATGCAGATCAGATAAAAGGAATTCTGACGAACCTCCTGGAAAATGCTGCGGAAGCGGCAGGTTCGGGAGGAACAGTGCGCGCACTCACAAAGCGGTACAATGAACAACCGGCAATTGAAGTGCACGATTCAGGTCCCGGCTTAAGTGAAGATGCAC
Organism: Acidobacteriota bacterium; assembly: GCA_023265215.1. Classification (GTDB taxonomy): domain Bacteria; phylum Acidobacteriota; class UBA6911; order UBA6911; family UBA6911; genus UBA6911. The sequence goes on along the minus strand of JAHFUH010000265.1, from coordinate 1,765 downwards.
GGAGATCATTGTTCCAACCGTCCATTTCATTCAAGAAAAACGGTATGGGATTAGGACTATCCATCTCACGCAAAAACGCTCTTTTGGCCGGTGGGGATCTCCTGGCCATCAATGGGTTGATGGGAGGCGCCGGATTCCGACTGCTGCTCCCTTCTGAGGATGAAAATCGTGACAGCTAGAAAGATCTTGGTTTTAGATGATGAGGCTAATGTCCGAGCCTCGCTGCAAATGGTTCTGGAAGGCGCCGGCTATGCTGTTCAGCTGTGCTGCACGGCTGCGGAGTTTCGATCCCAGATAGCGAAGACCCGGGCAGATGCCTATTTATTGGATGTCCGGCTGCCGGATGGGAATGGGATTGACCTGTTGCCGGCTGTTCGCCAATTGGACATCCAATCTCCGGTGATTATGATCAGCGGCCATGGCACTATTGCCGATGCGGTGGCCGCCACCAGAGCCGGAGCATTCGATTTCCTGGAGAAACCCCTCAGTCGCGACCGGTTGCTCCTGGCTCTGAAAAATGCCCTGGAACAATCAGCCTTAAAGCAGGAAAACGCTCGATTGCGCGAACTGGTTGGAGATGGACCGCGCATGATTGCAGCCAGTCCTGCGTTTCAACGCGTGGTAGAACAGGCAAGCCAGGTAGCTCGCTCCGATGCGCGCGTGCTGATAACGGGCGAATCCGGCACCGGCAAAGAATTAATTGCTGCGCATCTGCATCGAATGAGTCCATTCGCTTCCGGACCTTTCATCAAAGTCAACTGCGCCGCCATTCCTGTTGAATTGCTGGAAAGCGAGCTTTTTGGACATGAACAAGGATCCTTTACAGGCGCCACTTCCAGCAGGCGAGGTAAATTTGAATTGGCGGATGGAGGATCGATTTTTCTGGATGAAGTGGGCGATCTGCACGAAACATCCCAGGCCAAGCTGCTGCGCGTCCTGCAGGAAGGGGAATTCCAGCGCGTTGGAGGAGCAGAAACCCTCTACGTCCAAGTGCGTGTGATAGCGGCCACCAACAGGGATCTGGCGACCCTGGTCGAACATAAACAATTCCGGGAAGATCTCTATTATCGATTGAGCGTTGTTCCGATCCGGGTGCCGCCTCTTCGCGAGCGAGTCGAGGATATTCGCCCCCTTGCGGAGTACTTTCTGGAAGACTTCTGCCGGCGCAACAATTTCAAACCCAAACGGATTGAAGAGGAGGCATGGGATGTGTTGCGAGCACATCGATGGGCCGGAAATGTCCGCGAACTGCGCAATGTCATTGAACGCATGGCCATCCTGACTTTCACCGAGAGTATCACGACGGAATCCATACCATTGGAAATCCGAATTTCACCCACCCACGTGCCTGGCTCCAACCTGGATGAGATAAGGACTCACGCAGAACGCAATCGGATACATCAGGTTCTGGAACAAAGCCATTGGAATGTATCGGCTGCCGCGCGAGCGCTCGGAATTGGCCGCACACGCCTGCACAAGCGCATCCGTGTTTTGGGAATTACCAACCCCCATTCTTCATGAAGCCGCAACGCCGGGCTCACGCACGGCTGTTGCCCACAGGTGATATTGAGCCTACAACCCGTCGTTTCAGTGCCTTTTACGTTTTGCCCCAACGGGGAAGCATCTCAAAGCCCAGGGTTGGCGTGCTTTTCGCCAACCCTGGGTCCCGATATAAGGGCTTTCGCCTCTTCGCAGGGGTGCAAACGGAAGTGGGACTCAAAAGGCAAAAAAACAGCGCCTGGGAGCGCCGGCGTCCTCGCCGGCA
>JAHFUH010000264.1 GCA_023265215.1 Acidobacteriota bacterium | reverse complement strand
GTCCTGCTGTGGTGTGTTTGGCCTCAAACCGACACGCGCACGCAATCCGCTGGGACCATACCTGGGCGATGTGTTCAGCGGCATGGTTGCCGAGCACGCGCTAACACGAAGCGTGCGCGACAGCGCCGCTTTGCTGGACGCGACATCGGGTTATTCGCCGGGGGACCCGTATTGCGCGCCCGAGCCGGAGCGTCCTTTTGCCCAGGAGGTCGGCGCCAATCCGGGCAAACTCCGAATTGCTTTTTTAAAGGAATCGCCGCTTGGCACGCCCGTTCATCCGGACTGTGTTGCCGCCGTCGAGGACGCGGCAAGACTGCTTGCAGATTTAGGACACGGGGTTGCCGAGGATGCGCCCGCATTGAATGGAGAAATGATCTGGAAGCATTTCATGGCCATCTGGACGGCCGGGGTGACATGGACGATTCGGAACATGAATTATGCGATTGGGCGCATGCCCGGAGAGGGCGAAATCGAGCCTATCACGCTGGCCTATGATGCAATGGGCAAAAAGGTAACGGCTGCCGACTATTTGATGGCTGTGCAATATTTTCAATTCCTCGCCCGGCAAATTGCGGAATTCATGAAGGAGTACGATGTGCTTCTCACCCCGACTCTCGGCTCGCCGCCGCTGCCGCTCGGCTCATTCGCTCCGAAGCCTGAAGACCCTCTGGCGCTCGGCGTCGCCTCGGCATTCGTGCCGTTTACGCCGATCTTCAACACAACAGGGCAGCCGGCCATGTCGATTCCGCTCTTCTGGAATTCCGAAGGTCTGCCGATCGGCACGCATTTCATTGGTAGATTCGGGGATGAAGCGACGCTTTACAGGCTGGCCTCGCAACTAGAACAGGCACGGCCCTGGGCGAATCGCCGGCCACCCGTAACGAGCCCTTAGGGCATGCGCAAGAATTACTTGGCATTTTGGCGTGAGCCCGGGGCTGTGGCAGATGAAGAATGAGCCCTGAAAGGGAGATCCATCAGTCTCTTCCATAACGCACTATATTTTCTGAAACTCAATAATTCTCATATTTTCGCGGACCGAATATTTTGATTTGTTCTCTTTCAGGAATGAGTGCTAGCATCGCGCGAACAAAGGAAAACGATATGGAGACATTAAAGGATATTCAGGCGAAGCTGCCGTCCATTCACAATTGGAAAACCACCGACGAGGATGAGATTGCAAAACGCCGCTTCCGCGCAAAATCGGAATCGCTGCGAGTGCGAAATATCGATTCGCGGTTCCCGATATTTTCGAATTTCACAGTGAAATCGGCAAGCGGACTGACTTATTCGGTTGAAATCCGGAGTGTGGCGCAGCGGCGATTTTCGTGCAATTGCGTCGATTTCCGCATTAACGCGCTCGGCACATGTAAACATATTGAAGCTACGCTCCTTTATCTGGAAGCTCGCTACAACCGGGTTTTCCGTCTGGCTCAGAAAAACGACAAAGGCCGCCTGGATGTGATTCCCGATCCGACATGCCAGAAGTTGCGGGTAGAAGGGCTTAACGGCGCGCTTCCTCGTGCTTTTGCAGGCATAATGGATGACGACGGGTTTATTCGTCTTGAAGATCCTGAAGAAGCTTTGGCCTTGTTGCGGAACGCCCGCATCCCCTCGCTGCGAATTTCCCAGGAAGTAGCTCCGTGGCTCCAAGCACAGAGTCGCGCACAGGAACGGAAGCATGCGCTTCGGGAGTATGAAAGGAAAGTGCAGTCAGGAAAGTGGCCGGCGCAGGAAACGCTGGCGCCGCTCTATCCTTATCAACGCGAAGGTATGCTGCATCTGGCTTTCAATGAACGCGCGTTGTTGGCCGATGAAATGGGACTCGGCAAAACCATTCAAGCTATTGCCGCGTGTGCACTGTTGCATCGGCTGGGCAGGGCAGCTCGCACTCTGGTTGTTGCTCCCGCTTCTTTGAAGGCTGAATGGGAAGAACAAATCCAACGCTTCACCGAGCTGCCTTATCAGCTGATATATGGCCCTCGGGGGAAGCGCTTGCGCCTGTATGCTTCCGTCCCGTTTTTTACCATTGTTAATTATGAGCAGATGCTGGCGGATGCGCTCGATGTCAACAAGCATCTTCAGCCGGATATTATTATTCTGGACGAAGCGCAGCGCATTAAAAACTGGAGCACCAAGACAGCCCAGGCGATCAAGCGTCTGCAGAGCCGCTATGCGTTTATTCTCACGGGCACTCCGATCGAAAATCGGATCGACGACATCCATTCGTTGATGTCGTTTCTCGACCCATCTGTTCTCGGACCGCTGTTCCGCTTCAACCGTGATTTTTATGATTTGGACGAACGCGGCCGTCCGAGTGGCTATCGCAATCTGGAGCAGCTGCACGGACGCATCAAACCTTTCCTATTGCGCCGGCGAAAAGCTGATGTGGAAACTGAACTGCCGGACCGCACCGATCAGAGGTATTTTGTGCCGCTTAGTCCGGCGCAGGAGGACAGCTACGCAGGCCATGAAAAACAGGTGGCTCGTCTCGTTGCTATAGCTAAAAGACGGCCCCTGACCAAACAGGAATCGGAGAAACTGCAGCGCGAATTGGCCATGATGCGCATGATCTGCGATACCAACTATATCCTGGATCGTGAGGACCGGAATTGTCCCAAACTTAAGGAACTCGAGAAAATTCTTGAAGAGTGCCGGAATAATGGGGATGTAAAGGTTCTTGTCTTTTCGGAATGGGCCCGCATGCTGGAACTCGTGAAAGGACTTTGCGAGAAGCTTCAGATTGGATATGCGTTGCACACCGGCGCGGTACCACAACGGCGGCGCCGGGCTGAAATCCAGTTATTCAAGAGCGACCCCAATTGCCGCGTGTTCCTCAGCACCGATTCCGGCAGCACGGGCTTGAATCTGCAAAATGCAAGCGTGGTTGTGAACTGCGATCTGCCCTGGAATCCTGCCCGGCTTGAGCAGCGGATTGCGCGCGCCTGGCGCAAGCACCAGATGAAACCGGTCACTGTGATACATCTGGTCTCAGAGAATACCATTGAGCAGCGAATGCTCGAAACGCTCTCCGTCAAGCAGGCGCTTGCCGATGGAATTCTGGACATGCGAGGCGACCTGAAGGCGATTAGTTTTCGCGGCGGGAAGCAGGCCTTCCTTGCCAAGCTGGAACAGCTTATCTCGCCTGCGCCCAAGACTGCTGTTACTGTTGTCAAAAAGAATCCTCTGCCGGTCGATCGCGCGCTTGGATTCAGTCAAATTGCCCGCAAAATCCTTGGACCTGCCTGCCTTCGCTGCGAGGAGCGTTATCCTGTGGAGGGGCCGCACTCCGTGATAGTGATTGTGGTAGACCGCGATGCGCCATTATGCCGTGAAAAGCTGTCGGAGCCCTTCGAGGAATTTTTTGGCAGGGAGGTTTCGGATCCATTGGCTCCAGTGACCCTGGAGGTAATGGATCGATCCGCCGACGAAGCTATGACTCGCCTTGTTGCCGCGGGGCTGATTTCGCTGAACACTCGCGCCATTCGCGACCTCGAGGCTCCAAGCGGAAACGGAGCATCTGAGCTTTCAGAAGCCGAACGCCAGGTTGTGCAGGACCACCGACGGCAGGCAAGCCGCAAACTGAAAATGGCGGCATTGCTGGGCGGCGGTGGAATGATCGAGGAAGAGCGGGAGGCTTTGCTCCAGGCCGGCTTATGGCTGGGCAAAGCACTCGGAGTCGAAAATCGTCTTGCGGAACCCAAATCGTTGGAAGATGCCTTGCGCCCTCCGCATGCACTATTCTGGGGCGCCAGCCTCTCGATCATCCGAAATTATGCGGCAGATCCGTCTGCGGCGCCTATGCCAGCCGCCACCGCGCTGCATGCTTTGTTTTCAGAACCGAGTGCGGGAGTCTAACACGCACGCCCGTTGCCGGCCCAAGTTCCTTGAATTTGGAACCGCCGGGCTCGGCCTGTGATAGTATTGAAGCATGGAGCTAATCTGATGACAGCATTTACGGCAGTGGTGGAAAAATGCCCGAGCACGGGACTTTATGTCGGTTACGTTCCCGGATTTCCTGGAGCGCATAGCCAAGGAGAAACACTCGACGAACTCCGACAAAACCTCCAGGAAGTTATTGAAATGCTGCTTGAGGATGGAGCACCAGCCCTCGAGACTGAGTTTGTCGGAACGCAGACAATTCAGGTTGCCTGATGACAAAGCCCCCGGTGTTAAAGCCGAAAGAGGTTGTTGCCATACTCGAAAAGCTGGGGTTCGAGGAAGTGCGGCAGCGCGGATCACACAAGCAATATCGACACGCTGATGGTCGTCGCACAACAGTTCCTTTTCATGGCAGCCGTGATATCTCTCCAATATTACTTAGGCAAATAGCCAAAGATGTCGGTCTCACAGTTGAAGAATTAGTTCAAGTCCGCTAGCCGGCCGGCGAAATCTCCGCTCCCTGTCCGCTTACATAATGAATGGCTGCAATTCACCTGCCGGATCCTTTGCCGATTTTTCCGGCGATAAAGCTGAGAGACTCTGAATTGATGCAATAGCGAAGGTGTGTGGGCTCCGGGCCATCGTCAAATACGTGTCCCAAATGCGCGTCGCATTCAGTACAGGAAACCGCCGTCCTTACCATGCCCAAGCTCGAGTCTCCTGAAGTCCGAATATTCTCTGGTGCTATGGGCGCCCAGAAGCTTGGCCAGCCTGTTCCGGAATCAAACTTGGTTTCAGAGCTAAACAGAGCATTCCCGCAACAGATGCAGCGATAGAGCCCACTCCTATGCATGTTCCAGAATTTTCCGGTGAATGCAACTTCGGTATCGGCGTGGCGCGTTATAGCGAAGGCACTGCGGGATAACTGCTTCCGCCATTCCACTTCAGTCTTGACCACTTTCGGAACCTGAATTTTTTCTATCCACTCGCCAGCATCTGAGAATCGAACAACCGTTACTTCCTTGGGCGAAGGCTTTAACATCGCATGAAGGATTCCTGACTTGCCCAGCGACAATGCGAGGATACCTGTAGATGCCGTGACAGATGTTAGAAGGAAAGCGCGCCGTGTGATGTCGACTGACCGTTGGTTCCTTTCGGGTTCAGATTTAAACATTAATCCCTCCTGAGTGCTACTTTGCTATGTATAGATCCGGAAACTGTTGCCGAAGTTTCGCTACCTTGGGCGCGTCGTTGTAAGCAATATATGGATCATTTGGGTGCAGGGCCGCATAGTCCTGGTGATACGCCTCGGCGGGATAGAACGCCCTTAGCGGAACAACCTGGGTTACGATCGGGCGCGGGAAAATTTTAGCTTTCGCGAGTTGTGCTATATACGCCTCTGCGATCTGCTTCTGTTCATCGCTGCCATAAAAAATGGCGGAGCGATACTGGCTGCCCACGTCCGGACCTTGCCGGTTCAACTGAGTCGGATCATGCGCGACAGAAAAAAACACATGCAGCAACCGACCGTAGGTAATCTGCGAAGGATCATACACGATCTTTACTGATTCGGCGTGGCCCGTGTCCCCGTTGCTGACGAGTTCATATTGGGCCTTGTCGGCCGAGCCTCCAGCGTATCCCGAAGTTGCGCTTTTAACACCCCTCACATGTTGGAACACGGCTTGAATGCCCCAAAAGCAACCTCCGGCTATGACGGCTTCCTGTTTCATTCCGGCCTGTACAAGAGGAGCATCCACTACAGGATTCGGAAGGACATTGTCGCCACGGCCGCTGGCCGTGCAGGAGGTCAGGGCCGCAAGTGTTAACACCAGACAGGAATCAAAGAAACGAGAACCAGGCATAACAAACTCCATTCGCGGCCGAAATTACAATCGGTGTAGAACCGGGGGAGATATAAATTGGATGCATTAGAGGAGAAAAAGTTGCACTTGCCCGAGGGCCGCCGGAACCTGTTTGTGTATGTTCCGAGCAATGATAGATGGACGGTTACTCCACCCGATACTCCGGATCTTTTTTCCATCCGGTCCCCATGGACAGGAAGTTGTTCCAGCCATGCAGGATCACCATGATCAGATGCCCGAACGCAAATGCGATCAGCGCCCACATGATGAGGAAATGCCATAGTCTCGCCCAATGAAAGCCACCCATCATCCACGCCAGCCAGGAGAACTGGACCGGCTTCCAGATGGCGAACCCGGTCAGCACAGATAGGCCGCCCAGCCCTATCGCGACGGTGTATGCACATTTTTGCAATGGATTGTAGGTCTCTCCCAAAGGCGGCTTTGAGCCAAAAAAGAAGTAGTGGCGTGCAACCGGCCATACACCTGGAATATCGCGCTGTGCAAAAAGTACCTGCCTGTAATTGCCGCTGAAAACCTGGTAGCCGATGTACAGCAGACCGGTTGTGAGATAGATCCACATAAAGGTCAGGTGCCACTGCAACGCACCGCCAAGCCAGCCACCGAGCGAAAAAATTCCCGGCCAGTGAAGCAGGTCTTTTTGCGGAATCTTGGCTCCGAAGCTCGGGAAAGCCTGAAATATCCGAAATCCGCTGCCAACCATTACAAACAGCGAAATCGTATTGACCCAGTGACAAAGGCGCACGACAAATGGATGCTCGTATTCAGCCTGGGACACCTCTTCTGTCTTCGCATCTTCAATTGAAATCGCTCGCGTTCTCATAAAGAGATTCCTTGCAGCTACAGGCCATTAAATGCAGAGTAACCCTGGTCTTCCCAATAGCCGGCGCTCTCCAGCACACGACTTACCACTAGACGGGTCAGGTATTTGGCCTGCTTGTAGCCAATCTTGGTGGGAATGTTCAGGCGCAGAGGAGCCCCGTGCTCACGAGTCAGCGGCTTGTCGTACATTTCATAACAGAGCAGCGTTTGCGGATGCATCGCTGTAGCCCAGTCCAGCGACTCGTAATAGTTATCGGCACATTCAACTCTAACGAAATGTGCCGTTGGGTCCGCTTCGACCATCTTCAGGAAGTCGGATAGGCGCACACCCCCGAAGCGGCCAATTACATCCCAGCCTTCCACGCAAACGTGTCGCGTGTTTTGGGTAACCTTTTGCAATGTTTGAATCTGCGAGAGAATATAATCTCCGGGTTTTTTGACAGCTCCGGCAACGGTGAGAACCCATTTCTCCAAATCGATTCCGGGATCGTCCACGTCATAGGTATTGAGTGGGAACTTATCGAAGGGTGTGAGTTCCGAGCTACTAAAGGTTGGAGCGAGGTGGCCTGCACGAAAAATCTTTGCGGACGCCCAGTCGCTGAACCCAAGACCGGCTTTGAGCAAGGGCATCTGGAACTTCGGAATGGCAAAGGCTCCCAATGCCGCTACCGGCGCAAGCTTTAGCAACTCGCGCCGGCTGATGCTTCTGAACTGATTTTTATTCGTACGCAATGTCATGAGGCTATTCCCCTGCGATGCTTACCTTCTGCAGATTCCCGAAGCAAAGAAAAGTTACATGCGCAATGCCCCATATAAACTTATCGCAGGTTTTTTTGTTAAACAATCTAGACGAATACCAATTCTGGGCTGGGTAGAACTACGTAGCAGGCCCGCCCGCCTGCATGAAGGGACGCGGAATACGCGGATTACGCGGAAAAATCAAGTGATTTGTCCGTGTTTTCGGCCGGCGT
>JAHFUH010000790.1 GCA_023265215.1 Acidobacteriota bacterium | reverse complement strand
CCGAAAATCGCTGTGCTGTAGCCGGCTTCGTCCTTGAGAATGCGAGCGACGGTCTTATGGGTCTGCGACAGCGGACTTGTGTAGTCCAGGACCTGCGTCTTTGCAGCATAGAGCCCCGTCAGAATTGACGCGCGCGTAGGCGAGCAATACGGCTGCACCCAGGTCTGCGCGAACGTGATGCCCTGTTGCGCCAACGTGTTCAGCGTTGGAGTGGAAGCCGGGCGGCCGGCGATCCGGCGATATAACAAATGGTTATGGCCTTGAGGCCCGTACTGCGCCGTAAGTTCCTCGATCAAGCCCGGATGCATCTGCGACGACGCATCCATCCCGATGTCGTCCATGATAACAAGCAGGATGTTGGGCGCCGTGACGCCGCTAGGGCGAACGACGATCGTGATACCTGCCGCGCTGCTCGTGTACTTGCCATCCGAGACGGTGAACCGGAGACTATCGGTCCCGCTGAATCCGGAGCGCGGCGTGTATGTCAGGTTCGGCAGCGCTCCGCTCAAGGCGCCGTTTGTTGGATTAGCTACGACGTTGAAAATAAGAGGATCGTTTTCAGGATCGGAGCCTGCAAGCACGATTGCCCGCGGCTTATCGAAGCCGACGAACACCGTTTGCTCCTTGGCGACAGGGGGCGCATTCGGCGGCGCCGCCACACTCCAGGCGAATTCCACGCGGACCGAAGCAGACCTGTCGCTGACGCTCACAGCAGCCGCAAAATTGCCTGCCACGCTATAGATCCCGGAAATCTGGCCGGTCGATGAACTAATCTGCAGTCCGGCAGGCAGTCCGCTCGCGGAATACTGCAGCGCATCCCCGTTGGGATCGCTGGCTGTGATCCACAGGCTCGCCGACGCGCCGACAACGCCGGCTTGCGATCCCGGATTGACCGCCACCGGCGCTTTGTTAGAAGGCTGCATCGGGTTCGATGAACTCGATGCAGAAGAACCGCAGGCGGCCGACAGCGTCAGAACCGCTGCCAGCGCGGCGATGGCTGTCAGTCTGTGCGCAAGGCTCGCTGATTCTGCAGCGGCCTCCATCCATGATTCTTCTTGCTCGTTTCCAGACGCTTGATGCGCGGAACGCAGTCGGGCCAGCAGCGCTCCAACAGCCTGCCCGAAATGCAGCGCCCATAGAATGAAGAAATTATTTGTTTTGATATAGTTCATCCTATCGAAATCCCTTCGCTTTCTTCCTGCAACCGACGTTATGGAATTTCTGGAATTTTCAATGCCAATTCTACAACAATGGAGAGCACGGGTAATGAAATATTTTACCGTTCAAGACACGACAACCAAATCATTATGACAACTCCAAAAAGGGCGCCCAAGATCGAGCCGACGAAGGCTCCAACAATACCTCCTACAAGAAAACCGCTGTAGCCCCCTGCAAAAATAGATTGAACGAAAACCATCCAACTCGCCGTAGCCAAAAACTTCTTGCGTAGCATGGAATGTGTTAATATTGCCGCGTTTACCATTACAATCGAGAGCACCAACGTAATAATGAAGACCAGTTCCATCGGGTATTTTCCCCTAATATCCTATTTCCTTATTATTGTCCCTATTTTAATTTATGGGAGTCACAGTGTCGGAACAACTGGAAACTGTCACGGAAGATCCTAAAACTCGCCAGACGGCCGAGACGATGGCCACTCGCCAGCGTGAGATTTCGATTTCGGAATTCTTCAGCAAGAACCGGCATCTGCTCGGGTTCGACAATCCTCAAAAGGCTTTATTAACGGCGATCAAAGAAGCTGTCGACAATTCCATGGACGCCTGCGAGGAAGCGGGAATCCTGCCTGTTCTGAAAGTTTCGATTCAACAACTGGCGGAAGACCGCTTCCGCATTTCCGTTGAAGACAATGGACCGGGAATCGTTAAGGCTCAGATCCCCAAAATTTTCGGAAAGCTGCTGTATGGATCCAAGTTTCACACGCTCAAGCAGGCGCGCGGGCAGCAAGGAATAGGGATTTCGGCTGCCGGCATGTACGGACTGCTCACCACCGGCAAGTCCATCGTGATCACTTCGCGAACGGGTACCGGAAAGCCCGCTCACTATTACGAAATCCAGATTGACACGCGAAAGAATACTCCCCAAATAATAATCGACAAAGTCGTGGAGTGGGATGCCCCACATGGAACCAAAGTCGAAATCGAGCTGATCGGCACGTACAAAAAGGGCCGGCATTCGGTCGACGATTACATTCGCCAGACCGCAATTGCAAATCCTCATTGCGAAATCTTCTACACTTCCCCTGAATCCGGCGAAACTCTGCACCTGGCGCGCGGCTCAGACGCACTACCTCCCGAACCACGCGAGATAAAGCCGCATCCCTATGGAGTGGAACTGGGAGTGCTCATCCGGATGATGAAAGAAACCCCGGCCCGGCAGCTCAGCGCCGCACTCCAGAAGGATTTCTCCCGGGTGAGCTCGCGGGTTGCGCAGGAAATCTGCGCAGCTGCAAACCTCAGGCCCAGCGCTAATCCTCGAACGATCGTGGTTAATGAAGCGGAGAGGCTTTTTAAAG
>JAHFUH010000263.1 GCA_023265215.1 Acidobacteriota bacterium | reverse complement strand
ATGGAATTTCTTCATGGCGGCAGCGAGTTTTTCGGAGTCGTACATGGCATCTTTGCAGCTGTAACCGGCATACAGGAACGGGAAGAATCCCGTTGAGATCGTTACCGGCACGCGTTGGGGTTTCTTCAGGAGAAAGACGTCGGCAAACAGCTGGGCGCGTTCCCGGTAACCTTTTTCCGCTTCCGGATTGGTGAACTCGAGGCCTTCGTGATTGATCCAGGCATCAAGGCGCGCTTGACGCTTCTGATCAGGAGTCAATTTGTCGAAATTCTCCGGTTTTGGCATGGTTATTTGACTCCTATCCATCCTTTGGACAGAGTAACGGCTGCCATGGCGTCTTTGCCGTATGCATCTGCTTTTGCATAAGCAGCAACCTGGTCATCCATTTGTCCGCCGCCGATCATGATCTTGACGCTGTCACGCAAGCCGGCGTCTTTCAGAGCCTGGACAGTGTTCTTCATCGGATCGTAGGCAAGTGTCAGGAATCCGCTGAGCCCGACGACCTGAGGCTTAAAGCTCTTGACCGCTTCAACAAACTTGGCAACCGGAACATCCACTCCGAGATCCATCACGTCAAAGCCGTTGATATCCAGCATGAACACCACGATATCTTTCGCGATATCATGGATGTCGCCTTCCACAGTTCCGAACACGATTTTGCCGATCTTCTTCTGAGCGCCTGCGCCTGAGGTTGAGAGCCTCGGTTTAACCATCCCCCCAACCTGCCGCAGCATTTCGCCGGCAAGAATCAATTCGGGCACGAAGCATTCGCCCGCCGCGAACTTGCTTCCAATAATTCCAAGAGCAGTACGGCAATCATCCAGAAGGCCAAGTGGATCGGCGCCGGAACTCAGCAAATTTTCTGCGATCTTTACCGCATCTTCCTCACGCATATCAACGACGGCATCAATTAATTCTTGTGACATATTGCTCTCCTTTTTTGCTTCGGATAAAAGTTATTCAGAGAATTCTTAAACCTTTGTAAAAGCTCCTGCGCGAAATGCGCGAGTAAACTTGAGGCAATGCTTGTCCTGGTTCAACAGAAGCTCGCTTGCCAGCATTGCGGTTTTTATGTCGTGATCCATCGGGTCGCAAATTGCGCTGTCCAGTCCCGCTTCCATCGAGAGTGTCAGAAATACACGATTGATATGGGCGCGAGCAGGCATACCAAAGGAGATGTTGCTCAGTCCGCATGTAATGTGGACCTCAGGGAATTCGCTTCGAATAGAGCGGATCGTGCTGAAGAACGTCAATCCATTATCCGTACCGGTAGCGATCGTCATTGCCAGTGGATCGAAATACAGCTGGTTATCCGCGATCCCAAGTTTGCGGGTTTCGCCGAGAAGCCGGCGGATGACGTTCAAGCGATCTTCTTTTGTTTTGGGAATGCCCTTTTCATCCATTGCCAGTGCAATTGCGGGGGTCTTATGAGCGGCCACGATCGGCAACACACCTTCCAGCCTGTGCGGCTCGGCGCTGATTGAATTGATCATCGGGGTTTGCTTGACCGCTTTGATGGCAACTTCCAGCGCTTTGGGGTTTGCGCTGTCCAGGCAAATCGGCTTGTCCGTTGCAGCCTGAATATTTTCAACCAACCAAATGAGATCTTCGGGTTCCCGGCTCGGATGCGTGCCGGCGTTGGCGTCGAGCCAGTCGGCGCCTGCCTCGGCTTGTTTGCGGGCAAGGTCCTGAATGAACGCTCCATCGCGTTCTTGAATTGCCTGGGCTACCCGCTTTCGGGTTCCATTAATTTTTTCTCCGATTATCTTCAAGTGAACTGCTCCTTTCAGGGAATCTCCTGCTTGCCGCCGGACAGATATTGCAGCCGTCAACTTTTAAGAATCGCCTCCGGCAATTGAAAGCAGGCCCTAAAAATCCAGCATTGACGTTTTATCAAGTACCCGGATGCTCCTGAAATAAAATGAGTACTGTCAATCCATGATAAGCCTATAGGATGTTGATTTATAGGACAATTCCGGCCGCTACACAAGCGATTTTTGGAAGGCTTTGAGGATTTGAATGTCAAGAGTTGTTTTCCCGGACGTATCCCATTAGTTGCCCGGGAGAATAAGCTGGGACTTGTGACACTACGGGGACACGGAATACACGGAATACATGGATAAACGCGGACAAATCAAATGATTTATCCGCGTTTATCCATGTATTCCGTGTTCAGCTTTTAGACGCCTCGTAACTAACGGGGCGCCCCCGGACATGCCATCATATTGACTTCGGCAGGCCTATAAAGTACTCTCAAGAAGCTAAAACCTGTTATCTACTTGGTTGGCGCGAAGCGCCAACGGGAGGCTTAAATGCCAAACTTGGGAACCCCAGAGCTGCTCGTCATTCTGGTAATCGTTGTATTAATTTTCGGCGTGAATAAGATTCCGCAGCTGGGCAAGGGCCTTGGCGAAGGCATTCGGAATTTTAAGTCGTCGCTAAAAGCCGGACAGGATGAGCCGCCCAAGAAGGACGACAAAGCTTAGGTTGTCTGATTCCATAAACAGACCCGGTCTTTTTGCCGCGCAACTCCCCCCAGAGTCCCGGTTGTAGCTGTTTCAGGAACCTTCCATCATCATTGAATTGATTTGCTGCAGGATCTCCTGGGCCCTTCGGGCGAGGTCTGCCACTTCGGTGCGGCCGGACTCTGCAAAAGCCCTGTCCTTTATGCCCGGTATGTTGCACAGGACATTATATTGGGCTCCTTTGAGGGCAGCGCACGCGAGCTGAGCTCCGACCGCGACATCGCCCCGTGCATTCGGATTCCCAATTTCAATCAGGACTCGAAGACGCTCCAGGACCTGGAGTGCCGCCCGGGCGGTTTGGATCGGAGTTTCGGTGGCGCGTTTTATTGCGCTTTCAATCGCTTCTGAGCGCACGGCTTTTTCCTTCTCCAGGCTTTTGGGAAGATTCATCGCGTCCAAGAAGGACTGAAACGCAGCGGTATCTTGCTGTACCAGGTCTTGCAGCTCATTTCTTGCATCCTTCAGTTCTTGGTGAATTTCACGTACGCGTGAATCTACATTCGAGTACTTCGCCCTCCCCTCAGTCAAACCGGCCATCATCTCGCCCAGCGCTGCCGCAAGCGATCCGGCAAGCGCAGCCACACTCCCTCCCCCGGGGAAAGGGCTGGCTTCGGCAACGCGATCTGCAAATTCTCTCATCCCTTCTTTCGCCATGGCTTGATCCATCCGAACGGGAGGCTGGCAGCCTGTCAACTATTGTTAGGGTTGTTCCAATCGGTTGATGACTATATTTCCTTTTTTAATCGTCACAACACAATGATTGACGCCAAAGAAGTAGGGCAGCTCGCGGTAGTCCGGCACATCCATCAGAACAATATCCGCCTGCTTGCCTTCTTCAAGCGTGCCCAACCGGTCTGCAAGCCCGAGTGAATAAGCGCTGTTGATGGTCGCGGCGGTGATCGCTTCCGCGGGGGTCATCCGCATCTGGGTGCATGCGAATGCAAGAATCAGCTGCATGTTCATCGTGAAACAGGATCCGGGATTGAAATCGCTTGCCAGGGCGACCGGCACCCCGGCGGCGATCAGCTTGCGCGCGGGCGCATATTGCATCATTCCCGAATTGAACGCAGTTCCCGGAAGGAGCGTTGCCACGGTTCCCGCATTTTTCAATGCCTCAATATCAGAGTCGCTAATCCACTGAAGGTGGTCCGCGCTTCTCACTTTCAGCTCCGCCGCAAGCTTCGCTCCACCGCTGTGCGCCAGTTCATCGGCGTGAATCCTCAATCCCAGCCCGGCGTTCCTGGCTGCAAGAAGGATCGAGCGCGCTTCGTCTATTGTGAAATAGCCTTCTTCACAGAATACATCGCAGAACTGAGCAAGCCCTTCCTGGGCGACCCGGGGAATCATCACTTCCACAATATTCCGTATGTATTCTTCCCGGGAGTTAGCAAATTCTTCGGGAACGGCATGAGCCCCCAGGAATGTGGGGACGATCTCCAGCCGGTTTCGCTCACGCAATGCGGCCAGGACCTGGAGGATTTTTATTTCATCCTCCAGTCTCAGGCCATATCCGCTCTTCGCTTCGATAGTCGTTGTCCCGTGCGAGAGAAAGTGCCGGAAATACCGCTCTGCCTTGTCCAGAAGCTGGTTTACCGTGGCAGAACGCAGCTGCTCGACGCTCGAAGCAATGCCGCCACCGGAAGCTGCTATTTCCTGGCTGCTCTTCCCCTGGATTCGGAGTTCGTATTCCTGGACCCTGTTCCCGGCGAAGATTGGGTGGGTGTGTGAGTCGACAAAACCGGGCAGCGCCAGCAAATCAAGGCCGACTCCGTCCAGAGTCTGGTATCGGATCCCGGGTTCTCTCACCGGAATATCCTTTGTGGGGCCTACCCATACGATACGATCGCCGCGAATCAGCATTGCGCCGTTTTCTATAATTCCCAATTCGGACATCGAAGATCCCACCCTGGGGATCGGTCCGCCACGAAGCGTTACGATTTGAGCAATGTTTCTCAGAAGCAGCATTAAAAACCTCTATCTGTTTCGACGCAAAGCAACGATCGTAATGTCGTCGCTTAATTCAGCGCCCGCGGTGAAATCTCGCAATTCCGAATGCAGGCTTCGAATAAATTCGGGCAACTTCTCCATGGAATGCCTGCCTATGGATTCTGCAAATTTTTGATCATAGAAATTCCCTGCCGCATCAAGAGCGTCGGTCGTGCCATCGCTTGTCAGAATCAATGTATTGCCCGGCGCAAGCTGGAATTGGATCTCTTCATAGCTGGATCCTTCGAGCAGTCCAAGAGGTGTTCCGGAAGCTTTCAGGCGAATGACATTCCCATCGCGAACCAAAAAAGGAAATGGCATCCCGCCGTTCGCCAGCATGCCAGATCCGGTTTCAAGATCGATTCGGCAATGAGCAACGGCAATATAATTACCCGAAGGATAGCGCGCGACAAGGCTGGCGTTCAGAGCAGCCAGCTTTTCTGACGGCGGCAGTGGGTGGGAAAACAGGGCTTGCAGCTGTCCACTGAAAACTGCTCCAAACAGAGCCGCCGGAATTGATTTACCGGAAACATCCCCAACCACTATCTGGAGCGTTCGGGCATCCTTTTGGAAATCATAGAGATCTCCTCCCACTTCCCGCGCCGGCCGATACTCGACAGCCATTTCATAATTCTCCATCTCCGGGCAGGACGGAGGAAGTATATATCGCTGAATTTCCCTGGCGATCTCGATCTCTCTGGCAAGACGTTCACGCCGGATCAGTTCTTTTCGAAAATGCTCGTTTTCTTTCACGAGCCGGTATGATTCCAATCCCCGTTCAACCGTCATCAACAGGTCCGGTGGATCCCATGGTTTTACAATATAGCGATAGACTTTGCAGCTGTTGATCGCTTCCAACAGAACATCCACGTCCGTGTAGCCGGTCAGAATTATTCGAACCGCGTGAGGCAGTCGTGGCATTGTCTCCTGCAGCAATTCGATGCCGGTCATGCCGGGCATCCGCTGGTCGGCAATAATCACTGCAATACCTGAATTTTTATGGACCAGTTCCAGCGCCTCGTTACCCGTAGCTGCGGATAAAACAGGATAACGATTGATGAAGGTACGGCGAACCTTCTGAAGATTGGCTATTTCGTCGTCGACGACAAGAATGGTTTCGTCTGCCATGATGAGCTACAAACTTTACTGCAAATCACCTCCCGCGACAATGTATCGCTTCTGAGAGGGTGCAATCGGAAGTGCGAGTCAATGCGTGATGGACAATAAACGATTACAAGCGCTGAAAGCGCGGCGCAGCAAAGCCCAGGGCGAAGGCCGCAAAGCGGCCGAAGCCCTGGGTTAGGACACGAAAAAGAAAAAGCCCTGTAAGGGCGTGACACAGGCCAATTGTGCCGCCCCTACAGGGCTACCTTCACATACCCTTATTTACCCAGGGTTTCGGAGCCCGCTACCGCGTGCTCCTTCACCCTGGGCTTTGCTGCTTCACGCTTTCAGCGCTTGAAGCACCTTGACTCGTACTTCCTATTGCGCCCCTTCTGAGAAGCCGGAATGAATTCTATTCCGGCTTCTGGCTTCTCAGAATATCGCGAGGGCGGCGTAAGTAACAGCGGCTCCGGCTTCCATGTCGGCCCATTGCCTGTATTGGAGAAGCTTCCCTTCAGGATTTTCGATGCAGCGCAGCGTCATATAAATGGACGGGTATCCGCAAACCCTGCGCCTGTCGTTATCGGCGGCAATGGACTGGAACATGGCTTCCGCATCCCCTTTCTCAACGGCTTCCAGGAACCGGCGGTCCTCGTGCTCCACATCCTGCAGAGAACTCCCGGTCGGCCCGGAGGGATCTCCAAATCTGGTTCCAACGTGCGCCAGGTCTGCGCCCGCCACGATGCACACACGGCCGGGCGATTCCGCTATTGTCCTCTGGATTGCAGCAGTGACTCTCTGTATTTCAGGATTGTCTCCCGCATTTCCCCCGTCGGCAAAGAGATCATGGAAAGAGCCGACCAGAATCGGAATGATTTTGAAATCCTGTTTTTTGTTGAGCAGGCAGCGCAACCAAACGGCCTGGAATTCAATCGAATGCTCTCCTCGATGAGAAAACTCGTCGGCATACTCTCCGTTCAGTTTTTCCGAAAGGAGGGCAACAAAATCCCTGTCGACCAAGGCCGGCCCCAGAGGTGTTTCATAATCTTTTGTGCCGATTGAGAACCGCTGCGGCATCGGAGTGTGGCAGGTTCCAAAAATAATGAAAGTGTCCGCGCCCAAATGACCGGCAAGAGCCCCGTAAGCATGCGCATAGGTCGGCCCGCCACGGGTGAAATCTATGTGCGGCGATATCAAGCCGCGCAGAGGCTTGTCGCGTTCGGGAATAATTTCCGTCCCGGGCCCTTCCGGGTGAGCAAAGTAGCTTTGAATCTGGGCCGTGAGCGAATCGCCCGCCGCTTCATAAGCGGATCCGGCGTGGTATGCGGGCCTGGAAGGAGCACTGCAATAATTTTGCACAAGATCCTGGCAGAAGCGCCTGAAATTAGGGCTTTCCAGGTAATGCTGCTCGTCCAGCTGATTCACGACTTTTTCCAGATCTTCAATCGGCAGGATTTCGCCGGCAGCCTTGAAGAAGTCAGCCTGGATATCCCGGAGAGTGTGCTCCCCGTCCATTCGGGAAACCAGAAACACCAACGCCTGATTCAGGAAGACAGGCTGCTCCGCCAGTTTTTGCGGATCCTGGAGGCATATAAAATTCTCCCCGTTCATTTGCATCGGGAAAGCTTCGACAGCCCGCAGGCGGGGATTTGAAATGCGGTTCATTTCCGGCATAAGGAACTATTGAGCGCGCAATTCCGCCACAATCTCCTGGGCAATTTCGCGGGCTTTCTGAAGCTGATCGGGAGGGATAGAGATCGCTCCCACGACGGGATGTCCGCCGCCGCCGTGGCGTTCGCATAATGCGGCAAGGTTCTGCGTCCGTGGATAAAGGCTCCAGGGATTGGAACCAACGGATATTTTTGCACGATAGCTGGAAAGGCTTACCCCCACAGAATATGTGGCTTCAGGAAACAGGTAGTAGGGTATGAACTTATT
>JAHFUH010000013.1 GCA_023265215.1 Acidobacteriota bacterium | reverse complement strand
CTTCGCCTGGGATCCAATTTTTATCGCTGCAGGGATGTTTGTCGGCATGCGGGTCGCGATCAGCATGCTGATCGGCTCCATCACCTGCTGGATGATTTTTGTTCCCTGGATCCAGTCTCATGTTGCCGAGGCCGCCGGCGTCACGGGCTTCCGGCTCCTCGTCCAGTGGACTCTTTGGGGCGGAACCGCGTGCATGGTGACCTCGGGAATCCTCTCCGTATTCATGGACTGGCGCAGCGCGGTCCGCGCTTTCCGCGGAATCGGGGGGATGTTCGTCAGTAAGGAATCGGTCGGCCAGGATGCTTTGGCTTCAATAGAAACTCCCGGATCATGGTTTGTCCTGGGCCAGGGGATTTCGCTCATCTCGCTCGCCATCCTCGCTCACGTAAGCTTCGGCATGCCTTACTGGCAGAGCGCTCTCGCCGTCGTCCTGAGCTTCGCCCTCGCTCTTGTAGCATGCCGTGTGACAGGAGAAACCGACACGACGCCAGTCGGGGCAATGGGAAAGATTACTCAGCTCACCTTCGGCGCAATCGCGCCCGGCAACATGAATGTCAATCTCATGAGTGCGAACATTACGGCAGGTGCGGCGAGTTCTTCGGCTGACCTGCTGACGGATCTTAAGAGCGGCTATCTTCTTGGCGCTCATCCGCGCAAGCAGTTCATCGCTCAATTCGCCGGGATTTTCATAGGAACTATCGTGACAGTCCTGGCATTTCGAGTGATGGTACCGAACGCATCCATGCTAGGAACGAACCAATTCCCGGCCCCGGCTGCACAAACCTGGAAGGGAGTCGCCGAGGCAATGTCGAAAGGGCTTGAGACGATGCATCCAGTGAAAATCTGGAGCATTGCAATTGGCGGCCTTGTCGGAATAATTCTGCCGCTCCTCTCAAAATTCTTTCCAAAACAGCAGAAGTGGATCCCGTCCCCGGCCGCCATCGGGCTCGCATGGGTATTCCAGTGGTTTTATGGAGTCCTTTTCTTCCTCGGAGCGTTGATCGGCTGGATTTGGGAGAAAAGAAATGCGAAGAACTGCGAAGAGTATCTCTTTCCCATCGCATCCGGGGTAGTCGCCGGCGGAGCCCTGATGGGAGTAATTCTGGTTTTCTGGGAAAACGGACCCGCAATCCTGCGGCAGATTCTGGGACATTAGAGGATACGTTCGCCGGACCAGGAGCCTGTCCGAGTATTAGGAGGGGCTCCTATAGGGTTTCCTATTCACCATATTTTTCAAATCAAAAATAAGTGTCCCTAGTGTCAAGCCCGGACCGAGATTCCTATAAATAATTTATTTACATTACCTTAGCGCTGCCGTCTGCGGATTTATCAAATTATTTTCTATCCGGATATTTCCTCCTGAACCTTCCTGATCCGAATCCCGTCTATTCGAATAGCATTTTGAAATTGGATTTCTGAAAGGGATGTGCAATGTATACGCGACGGGATTCTAGCCATCGGATTCATATGCGGCCGGTTCCTTTCCGGATTGTTCCGGCAATGGCGCTATTGCTGGTGATTTTTTGCTCATTCCAGCTCAAAGCGCAGTTTATGGTTCAGAGTGTCAATCTTTCTTACCTTGTTCGGCGTGCAGACGTCATAGTGCAAGGCCATGTCGTTGCCGTACGTCATGAACAGCTTCCGGGTTACCCCAACATCCCTACAGTCGCGGTTACGCTGAATGTCGAAAATATGCTGAGGGGGCCGGCTTCCGGGACGTACACATTTCGTGAAATATTTTTGGGGCTTCGAAGCAAAGAGGGGAAACAGAGCTACAAAATAGGCCAGCATCTTCTATTGTTTTTGCCAACTGCTTCACAATTCGGGCTGAGCAGCCCGATCGGTATTGAACAGGGCCGATTCCATATTGCGGCAGGGGCGGGAGCCGGCGCCACCGTCTCCAACGAATTTGGGAATTACGGATTATTTAAGGATGTAGGGGGTTCTGCAACTAAAGCTGGAGTTCAGCTTACGAAGAAACAAGCACTTACCGCCGCGTCAGGGAATGGCCCGGTATTACTGAATGATTTTGTTTCTCTAATCCACAGTTTGACTTCTTTGCCGAGAATAAGATGAACGTTCAAATGATTAAATCCCATTTGTCGGCTATTGTTTTTATCTTAGCCACAATCATTGGGCCCGCCTATGCCGGCGGCCCACTTTTTGTAACCGGCGTTAATGCAACCCAGCCAGGCAACCCGTATCGCTGGACACTCAATCCAATTCCCTATAAAACCGATCAGGGAGGATTGGGCAACCAGACGAGTTCTCAAGCCAATATCCTGGTCTCGGCGGCTTTTCAAACCTGGCAGAATGTGCCTACCACCAATATCAGTTTTCAAAATACGGGCCAGCTTGGTTTCGATGTCACCGGCGCCACCATACTCCCTTTTGGAAATGCCATCGGGAATTGTTCTGACGCAAGCCAGCCCGTGAATTCAATCATTTACGATTCTGATGGAACGATACTCACAGCGCTGGGTCTGGACAACAATTCCGTCCTGGGTTTTGCCTCATCGATATGCTCGGATGATACTGCAGGAGTTTATACGAGAGGTTGGGCTGTGCTCAACGGCCGCGTTCTTGACGGACAGCCCAATACCTCCAGCCATCTGAGCGTCGGCATTGATACGTTCAAGGCGGCTTTTGTTCACGAATTCGGCCATCTCATAGGCTTGGACCATTCACAGATAAACTTGAACTGCCTGACAGACTCTTTCTGTTCTGCTGCGGATTTGGCCGGTCTGCCCACAATGTTTCCCATTCTCATCGATGCTTCGCAAGCTACGCCTAAAACCGATGACAAAGCGATGGTTTCGGTGCTTTATCCGACACCAGGTTTCGGGCCGACGACAGGACGAATTCAGGGCAACATATTTTTTGCCGACGGTAAAACGCCTGCGCAAGGATACAACGTAATTGCACGGCTTGTAGGAGATACCAGAAGAACAGCAGTCTCGTGCGTATCGGGATTTCTCTATACCGCCGGGGTTCGGAATCCGCTTGTATCCGACGGGAGCAGCGTCGATCTTATTTTTGGGTCGCATGATCAGAAGCTTATAGGATACTACGACATTGCAGGACTGCCTCCAGGCGACTACACGATCGAAGTTGAGGCGATTAACAATTCCGGGGGCTTGCCTTTTATTAATGACTCCGGCGTGGGGCCCGTCGGTTCCGACCTGGGCTTTCAATATAAAATGCCTGGCTCCTGCGCGCCGCAATTCCTGAATTACCCATCCCTCCCAACCGATAGTTGTTCCGCCCTTTCCACAGTTTCAGCAGGAGCGGGGATTACGGCAAATACTAAAACCGATGTAATTTTGCTTGGGACTCCGCCGCGTTTCGATGCATGGGAAGACGAGCCTTAAAATCCTCCTCGTTCATTCCTTTGTGAATCGTGTCTGATTTTAAGGAGATAGAGGGGACTAATGAAAAATACATTCCTGCGTTATTCTCTTGTCGCTAGTATTGCCATGCTTGCTGTATTC
This sequence comes from Acidobacteriota bacterium, assembly GCA_023265215.1. GTDB lineage: Bacteria > Acidobacteriota > UBA6911 > UBA6911 > UBA6911 > UBA6911. Next base: position 23,895 of record JAHFUH010000013.1, on the reverse strand, counting down.
CTAACAAACTGCGGCGGCAGCAATCCCGCATCCTCATCTCTTGTGTCCTCGAACCCGCCCCCCTCAGTTCCAGTCACACAAAATCCGACGCCGAGCATCAGTTCCATATTTCCCGGAAATACCTCGATAGGGAGCAGCACGTTGACTTTAACCATAAACGGATCGAACTTCGTGCCCGGGAGCATTGTGGAATGGAACGGTTCCGGGCTAAACACGGTTTTCATAAGCAGCACAAAACTAACCGCCACCATACCGGCCACAGATTTTTCAACCCCGAGTTCGGTGTTAATAACAGTATTGAATCCATCGCCCGGCGGAGGCATTTCCAACAGCATTGCATTCGCCGTCGCCTCCATTGCGCCTCTTTCCATTTTGACTACAATCCTTCCTGACGCACACGCCAATAAGTTTTATGAATACGTGTTGAGTGCGAGTGGCGGAATCACTCCCTACCACTGGTCCGCCATTTCGGGTTTGCCGAACGGCCTGAGCATCTCAACGGACGGCAAGCTCTCCGGGACGCTGCCGGCCGCATCCGGAGGGACAACGCTTAACTTCATGCTCCAGGTTGCCGACTCCGCTGCTCAGCCTGGCGTCTTGTCAAAAGCTTTTAGTATCCTGGTAATTTCCAGCAGTTTGGGACGCAATGATACATGCAGCACAGCGACTTCAATCGCCAACGGGGTAATTCGGGCATCTATTAGTCCCTATGGGGATGTCGATGTATATTCTTTCCAGGGGACGGCCGGCAATAGCGTCACGATTGAGACCTTTGCTCAGCGCCTTGTTCTCTATGGAGACCCAAGCAGCCGCGACATATTTCTCGATACCTATCTCGAGCTCTTGGACTCCAGTTGCAAACAGCTCGCTTTCAATGACGATATCGATTCCGGTGTCACACAGGATTCTTTGATATCAGGCTTTAAGCTCCCCTATACAGGCATCTACTATGTCCGGGTGAGCGACTTTCGCGGCGATGGCCGCCCGGATTTCATATATGAGCTGCATCTCTCCGGAGGAAATTAGTTCAGGCCGGAGTCAATCGTTAACCGGCCTTCAGAAATGAATGTCCGCTTAGGGCCTGCGCAGAAATAACTTCACATTCTGCTGCAGGCCCCCAGACCCGCTGACTAGGCGCGAGCGACGAGAACTGGGTCCGAAGGCCCAGCCATGACGGGTTGCATGTAAGGAGCGAGCGACAACGCCAGCGGGCCTGCGGGCCGCAGCCTGAAAGGGCGCGGCGTCGGGCGGGCATCTGCGGCGTTGCCGCTCCTCGACGATGGCACCGCATCGCCTGCGTCGCGGCGCCTTGCATCTGCCCGCCCGACGCTTGCGCCAGAATGTGAATTTATTTCTGCGCAGGCCCTTAGTAATCGACCACCGCCTGGAAGGCGTTGCTCTCGGAATCGGGATCGGGGTCGGTATCGACCTTAATTCAATTGGCCGATGCAGGATGGATTGAGAATCCTTAACTTAACACCTATGACTCAAAGGGGCCGGATCGCAACCAAATTCTTTAAAAGTCGTCAACGGCTACGAACACGAGCACGTCAACGATCACGGTTTTCGCCAACGGTGACGTGCGCGTGAATAGCCCCCTTAGATCACCCGCATGATATTCAGGCATCAGGCCAAAAGCGTCTGTGCACGGATCAGCCGGTTGCGAACCTCGACTCCATTGGGACACTGAATCACACACAAGGAACAATTGCTGCAGCGCACACTGCGGATTTCATCCGGCATGCGCAGGAAATTATCACGAGCCTGGTTGAAATTGCCTCCGAAATCATTGTAGGCCAGGAAACGCAATTCATCCGTCACGGGCACGTTCTTCGGGCATTTTCCTTTGCACTCATAACACATGCGGCAGTAAAGAGGACGGATTGCCTGGTTTCGCACATACAGCATTTTCTCGTCTTCCGGAGTGTAGTGCTCCGTCATCGCACGGGCATTCATTTCAAGTTCAATGGTGTTTTTTGCATATGGAACGGTAGTTGAAATTGCGGGATTCATCAGAACCCACTTCAAAGCGGCAAGCGGCCCTTCCTGGGGCAGCTTGATTTCTTTTGGCACAAATCCGGCTACGGCAATGATGACTTTCATTGCCACAACGCCAATTCCCGCTTCGTGCAGCCTGGCTATCGCAGCCTGCCTGAAAGGCGCCCCCAGTGCGTAACTGTAATTTGTCTGAACAACATCGAATTTCCCGATCTTCAGGATGTGATTCGCCACTGCATTCACATCGTGCGTGCTGACGCCCATGAAACGGGTTTTCCCCTGTTTCTTGAGCATTTCACAGGCTTCGACCGCTTCATCCGTAATCGTTTCGGGTGTATCTCTAGAGTGCAGGTGATAAATATCGACATGATCGGTGTCCAGCGCTTTTAGACTGGCATCCATATCTTTTATGATGTCTGCCTTGGTTCTTCCATCCGTTTTGGTTGCCAACACCACTTTATTTCTCTTGCCCTTGAGAGCAGCGCCGGTGATCCGTTCACTGTTGCCCTCCCCGTAGCCGCGAGCCGTATCGAAGTAATTGACGCCCAAATCAATGGCACGCGCGATGACGTCGGGATCAGGCGTAATCCCGACACCGGATCCGACGCCGGACACCTTCAACCCTGTTTTTCCCAATTGTCTGTATGCTGCCCCAGCGAAACCCTGGGCAAAAGCATTAAGGTTGTGTGAAGAAACAAATCCAGCTGCAGGCAGGATTAGTCCTGCTTGCAGGAATTTTCTGCGTGATGATCGGGCCATAGTCCTCCTCCATGGAGCACAAGTTTTCCGAAAATTCAGAAAAATCAAACGGCGGCGCGAGACGTCCGCAATCCCCTGCTTTGCGCCGATTGCAATGTCGCAGCGGTCCTATTTCGATAAGTACCTTACGGCGTTTTCTCCGGCAATACGGCCCGAGTTCAGGGCAAAGCCGACCAGATGCCCGGTCAGGCGGTAACAATAGCTTTCCGATTCCCAACACCCTGCGGTTGTGCCGGCAGCATAGAGTCCCGGTATGGGATTGTCCCGGGCGTCAAGAGCCTCCATATGCTCATTGATTTTGATACCGCCATACGTATCGCACAGGCCCAGGTGGCCTTTCACAGCATAGAAAGGTGGAGTTCGCAGCGACCTCAGGTACCTCCGGTCTTTGGCGAAAAGGCCATCATGCCTGTCATCGCAGGCGGCGTTGTATTCATCAATGGTTGCATTCAGGACATCCGGAGCCGCACCCATCCAGGCTGCGATTTCATCCCAGGAGTTTGATATTTTCAATTCACCTTTGTCCGCCTGCTTGCGCACTTCCCTTTCCAATCCCGGGAGCGGAGTCGCCGCCGATACCGGCAGCCAATTTGCGTGAGCAGCAGCGCCGGGCCGGATGAGCCCCTCTCTTTCTATTTTATTCAGTGTCGTTTGATCAAACAGCGTATAGGTAATGCCATCCGGTTGCAGAGCGACTGCGTTTCCGAAAGCAAAAAAAGCGAGCTGGTAGCCTTCATCAATGAATCTCTTGCCATGTTTGTTCACCCAGATCATCTCCGGTTCCCAGGCGAGAAACCACAACGTAATTCTTATGAGAGACCCGTCCAATCCTTTTGCATCCATCTTCATTGCATGAGAATCGGACTTGGGCCGGATGAAAGGCCCATGCAAGTTGGCCGTCCCCAAGCCTGCCATAGCTGCGCCGATGTCGGCTGCCATCCGGATCCCATCCCCCGTATTGCTTGGCGGCCCGTCATAAGTCATGGTGTCATGATAGTTCGCAAGATGCTTTTTCAACATTTCCTCATTGTTGCCATAGCCTCCGGTGGCAACAATGACGCCTTGGGCCGCGATCGAAATTTCACCTTGCTTGGATTCCGCAACAACTCCGCTGATTTTTCCCTTTTCATCGCGAAGGATGTTTTTGCCCGGCGTGAAGGTTAATATCTTGACTCCTTTTTTTTCGCAGCTATCGCGCAGGGCTTTCATCAATGCATTCCCGTGTCCTTTCACGGAATGCCGGACCAGAGGCACCTGATTGGGGTAATACTGGATCAGCTCAAAACTTAATCCCATTTTTTCCAGCCATCCGATCGTGTCGCCTGATTTATCTATAAACGCGCGCACAATTCTCGGATTGATTTTTGTCCAGTGTGCCCATTCCATCGCAACCTTGAAGAGTTCGTCTTTCGGGGCGTCAATTCCCTGCCGTTTCTGCACCGGGCTTTCAGCGCCGAAAACATCATGGGCCATGGCTGTGCTGCCGGCCGCAGCACCTGTCTTCTCGAGAACAATTATGCTTTTGCACCCGCTTTCAGCAGCGGCCAATGCTGCCGCCAGTCCTGCGCCTCCGCCGCCGATAACCACCAGTTCAGCCCTAAGCCTTTTACCCGTCATCACGCCTCCTCGGGATGTTCTGCCCGATATGAGCTTCCTATTTGACTACCATCCTGATCTTTCGGCCATTTACAGGCAAGCATTTATTCTTCGCAGATACCCACGCGCCCTCATTGCGCCTGGAGCGCATGAAGATTGGAGGAACAACAATCGAAGCGCTCGGGGTCGGGTTCGGTATCGGCTTTTCAAGACTTCGACCCCGATACCGATACCGATGGGTTTTGTTTAAGATATTTTCAAAGAAGGAAATAGGTTATATATTTACCACATTTCAAAGGAAGCGATGCGAATGGACCTTACCTACGATTATATTTCAAAATGGTTTGATGACTATTTTGAAGATGTGCGCAGATACCAGGGAAATTTGGAAACGGTGCCGAATCTTAAAAAATATTTCACCACAGATTTGGAATTGATGATGCACACCGCACCAACTTCGCCTCTCCGGATGTCCCGCGACGCCCTTCTGATGTCTTTTGTGCACCCCGGACTGCAGGAAGACATAACCCCGCGGCACTATGCAGTGGATTTGAGACAAATGATCATTGCCGTCCTGTTTGAAATAAACTTCAGCGACAAACTTTCAGGCAACAAGTGGCCTGCACTTCAGGCGAGCGCACACTATCAGCTTATCGTTGATGAAGATAAATTTTTAAGGATTAAGCGAATTGATTACTGGACGCAAATGCTCCCGGCGGATTTGTTTGAGTTCTGGGCCAAACGCAGAGATGAGGCATTAACAAAATTTGCGCTTGGCTATATCAATGCGGCGCCCTGAGAAACATCCAGGCCAATCCCGGCAATCAATATTTTTGATTATCGAGAAATTCCAAAAGGAGACGGTTGAATTCCTCCGGTTTCTCCAGCATCAGAAAGTGCCCGGTGCCGGGGATTTCTTTGTATTCCATTTTTGGAAAATTGCTTTTCATATATTCGCGGTTAACACTCCGGGATTTGTCGGCATAAATCCCAAGCACGGGCCGAGTGAAAACGCCCTCATACCAACTCGTGGCCCCCATCACCCCTTTCATTGCACCAACGGCTGTTTCCACCGGCGCGCTCAGCATCATCGAAAGGATATGCTTTTGCATCTCCTGCGTCGTCGCCGACGAAAACATGCTTCGGATCATACTTTCGCGGGCTTTCAGTCCATTATCCCCGGCAAACTGATCGGCGAAATTCATCATCCCCGACGAACCGGTGGGGGGCGAAATCGGACCGTCCACAAAAACCAGCGCAGCTACATGCTGCGGAAACAGTTGCGCGTAATGCAAAATCACCGGCGTTCCCATGCTGTGTCCCGCCAGCGCCACTTGCTCCGCGTTTGCCTCGCTCCGGACGGCTTCAATGGCGCGGGCAAACAAAGCCAAAGATAGTTTGCCGTCCTTGGGCGAACCACTTTTCCCATGCCCCGGCAAATCCAGTGTAATGACGCGGTAATTCCTGGAAAGCACCGGGACCTGTGATTCCCATGTCGTCTCATCGCAGGTCCATCCATGCACCAGGATTACCGTTTTGGGTCCCTTCCCGGTAGTGGAGGAATGAATCTGGATGCCATCGAGGGTTGCCGCACCCAGCGAGACTGCAAGCATCGCAACCACGACAATCGGCGCCATGATAAGAATTCGGATTTTCATAAATACCTCATTTCTCCAGCCTGAATAGGCCCGCTTGCTCCAACCACAAAGCGCGTTGTTTTTATTTTCTAATCCGGCCGCTTTTGGGATATAAAACCCACAGCTTTGGATTAATCCATTAATTTAAGCGAGGTCCCCATGAAATACCAATTTCTTTTGATCTTTTCGATCTTATTGTTATGCGCACCCGGCATCATTGTTACGCAGTCACAGGACAACTCATCCAAGATCCAATCCATGATCAGCCAGATGACGCTGGAAGAAAAAGCCCAGTTGGTTGTGGGGGCAAGCATGCAAGCGGGCGGTTCTCAGCCGGGGAACACACCAACGATAGGCAACAGTGCTGTGAAGGTTCCGGGAGCGGCCGGAAGCACCGCAGCCATACCGCGCCTCGATATCCCCAATATGGTGGTAGCGGACGGGCCTGCCGGGTTGAGGATTTCTCCGAAGCGAAGTAACGAAGATTCCAAGACATACTATGCCACAGGATTTCCTGTAGCCACTCTGCTCGCTTCCACATGGGATGTGGACCTTGTAAAAAAAGTGGGGATGGCCTGCGGCGAAGAAGTGCATGAATATGGCGTGGATATATGGCTGGCGCCCGCATTGAATATTCACCGCAATCCTTTGGGCGGAAGAAATTTCGAATATTATTCCGAAGATCCGCTGATAACCGGCAGCATCGCGGCAGCCATGGTCAGCGGTATCCAGTCCACGGGAGTGGGAACTTCCATCAAGCATTTCGCGGCAAACAATCAGGAGACAAGCCGGAATACAATCGACACCATCGTCAGCGAAAGAGCTCTGAGGGAAATTTATCTGAAGGGCTTTGAAATCGTCGTCAAACAATCGAATCCGTGGACGGTGATGAGTTCCTATAACAAAATCAATGGCACTTACACTTCTGAAAGTCCGGATTTGCTCACGTCCATTTTGAGAAACGACTGGCATTACCAGGGCTTCGTCATGACGGACTGGGGCGGCGGCAGAGATCCCGTGGCACAGATGAAGGCCGGCAATGATTTGCTCATGCCCGGCAGGGCGGACCAGTCTCAAAAAATAGTTGATGCGGTCAACAGCGGGGCGCTGGAGGTAAGGATCCTGGACCAGAATGTGGGAAGAATTCTGAATATCCTTCTTCAGTCGCCGGCTTATAAAAATTATAAGTATTCCGACAAGCCTGATCTGGCGGCTCACGCACAGATAGCGCGCTCTGCCGCGGATGAAGGAATGGTGCTGCTGAAAAACGAAAACAGGGCTCTCCCGTTAAAGGACGTGAAAAAGGTTGCGCTTTTCGGCAACGCTTCTTACGACCTCATCGCCGGCGGCACGGGCAGCGGAGATGTCAACAAAGCTCACGTCATATCTCTAGCCCAGGGACTCGCCGAGGCAAAATACAGCCTGGATGAAGATTTGAAGGATGCCTATGAAAACTATTTGAAGCAGGAGAAAGCCAAACAGCCGGCCGGAAGAGGCGGGTTTATGGCCGCACGGCAAATTCCTCCCATGCCGCTTGAAACCAACCTGATTGCAAAAAGTGCCGATCAGTCCGATGTCGCCATCCTCACGATCAGCAGAAATGCAGGGGAAGGATCCGACAGAAAACTTGAAGCGGATTTTTACTTAACCGACCAGGAAAAAACCCTGATTCAAAGCATCGCCAGTTCATTTCACGCCAAAAAGAAAAAAGCGATTGTTGTCCTGAATGTCGGCGGTGTGACCGAAGTCGCAAGCTGGAGAAACGGAGTGGACGCTATTCTGCTCGCCTGGCAACCGGGACAGGAAGGCGGATATGCGATTGCCGACGTGTTGAGCGGAAAAGCGAATCCTTCGGGAAAGCTGGCTACCTCATTTCCAGTCGAATATAAGGATGTCCCATCTGCAAAACAATTCCCCGGCACTCCAGCGGATAAGCCTCAGCAGGTTGTTTATGAGGAAGGCGTTTATGTGGGGTACAGGTATTACAATACCTTCAATGTCAAACCAGCCTACGAATTCGGTTATGGTTTGTCCTACGCCAGCTTCGATTACGGCAGAATAAGGCTGAGTTCCACTTCATTCAAGGACCAGGTGACCGCTGCCGTGACCGTGACCAACACCGGACCGGTCGCAGGCAGAGAGATCGTCGAGCTCTATATAAGCGCCCCGGCTCAAAAAATGGATAAGCCGGAAAGCGAATTAAGATCTTTTGCCAAAACAAAATTGCTCCAGCCAGGCAAGTCTGAGACTTTTATTTTTGTGATTAGGACTGCCGACCTTGCTTCTTTTGACTCGAAGGACTCCTGCTGGATAGCGGAAGCGGGCAACTACACGGTTAAGGTTGGAGCTTCTTCGCTGAACATCAAGCAAACAGCGTCATTCACATTGCCGGAAGACAGGGTTGAGGAAAAGGTCAGCAAAGCCCTGGCTCCACAGGCGGCAATTTCAGAACTCAAGAAATAGCGCAAAAACGCCGCGGATTGCGCAGATTCCCTAGATTTTTTCCGTGCAATCCGTGGCGTTTTATTTTTTTTGCTTGACAATATAGCAATTTGCAATAATAATATCACATATTGCGATATTAAAGGGTGGCGACCTATGAGGCTGGGAGAAAAGATGCGTTACCTTCGGGAAGTGGAAGGCGTACTGCGAAACCTGGGACGCGACATGACCCAGCAGGAAGTAGTCCACGCCCTGAAAAAATCGACAGGCAAAACAATCAGCCAATCCTATCTGTCCCAGATCGAAAGCGGCGCACGTCCCCACCTGACGAATTCCTCCCGGATGCTGCTGGCGCGCTTTTTCAATGTACATCCCGGGTATCTGGTGGATGATCCCGACGGGTATCACACAGAATTGCAGTCCCCGCTGCGTGTAGCGGAGGATTCACTGGATTTGTGGCTTATCAACGGCGCCGAGAGGTTTCGCCGCGACCCTCAATTGCGTCATGCGCTGCTTGAAATTTCGCAGCACGACGATTCGCGCCGGTGCCTTATCCTGCTCGGAGCGATTCTGGAAACACCCAAGTTGGCCGACCGTCTTCTTCAAGTACTCAAGCCCGAGGCGGAAACGTCTCCATCTCCTTCTCACGGGAGGTCCCGATGATCTGGACTGAGATTTATCTCATTATTTTTCTGATCGGATTCGCGCTCAGCTTTCTCTCGTTCCTGCTGGGCAGTTTTAATTTTCACATGCCGCACGTTCATATGCACGTCGGGGCTCATTTCCATTTGGATGCCGGACATGCGGGTCATGCGGGGCACGCGGCGCATGGCTCAGGCGAGCAGCTGTCAATTTTTAATTTCGGCACAATTGCGGCTTTTCTCGCCTGGTTCGGCGGGACCGGCTATCTGCTGACAAAATACTCAAGCCTGTGGGTTGGCTTCGTAATGCTGATTTCCATATTGATAGGCTTCATCGGGGCCACCATTATTTTCCTTTTTGTTGCAAAGGTGCTCATGCGATCCGAAGTGGCGCTGAATCCCTCGGATTATGAAATGGTGGGGGTGTTGGGCGCCGTCACCGTATCGATACGAGAAGGGGGGACGGGCGAAATCATATTTTCACAGGAGGGGGTGCGGCGCTGCGCCGGCGCGCGCAGTGAGGATGGCGCAGTCATTCCCAAAGGGGCCGAGGTCATTGTGACCCGTTATGAAAGAGGCATTGCGTACGTCAAGCGGTGGGAAGAGCTCGCGGGCGAAGCCAGCAGCACCGCTCAATCGGATTTGGTTTAGGCAAGTGATTTCATCAGATGCATTAAATATCAAACAGCTTTGAACTTTTTCCAAGGAGACATATGGGCATTCCTACTGAAGTCTGGGTGATCTCGCTTTTGGCTGTATTGGGCATACTTTTCCTGATGGCTATATTTGCGCGCTTGTTTCGAAAAGCCGGGCCGCATGAGGCGATCATTGTTTATGGCTTTCGAGGCACGCGTATTGTAAAAGGGCACGGCACCATCGTATTCCCGATGGTGGAAAGCTCCCGCGAGCTATCGCTCGAGCTGATGTCATTCGACGTGGCGCCGCAACAGGATCTGTATACCAAGCAGGGTGTGGCCGTCACCGTCGAAGCCGTCGCGCAGATCAAGGTCAAATCGGACCCTGAATCCGTGAAAACTGCCGCGGAACAGTTTCTTACTAAAACCTCCCAGCAGCGTGAAGGGCTCATCCGGCTGGTTATGGAAGGGCATCTTCGAGGCATTATCGGCCAGCTGACCGTTGAGGAGATCGTGAAGCAACCGGAGATGGTCAGCGATCGCATGCGATCCACGTGCGCCGACGACATGAACAAAATGGGGCTCGAGGTGATCTCGTTCACGATTAAGGAAGTACGAGATAAAAACGAGTACATCACCAACATGGGCCGTCCGGATGTGGCGCGAATCAAGCGCGATGCAGATGTGGCCACCGCTGAAGCCGAGAGGGATACCGCAATCAGGCGCGCTATAGCTCAGCGCGAATCAGCCATCGCAAAAGCTCAGGCGGACCAGGAGCGGGTGCTGGCAGAAAACCTCTCCCTGGCAAAACAGGCCGAGGCGCTGCGCGATCTGGAAATCAAGAAAGCGCAATACCTGGAGCTCACCAAACGCCAGCAGGCGCAGGCTGACAAGGCTTACGAGATCCAGACCAATATCATGCAGCAGCAGGTCATCATAGAGCAGGTAAAAGTCCAGCAGGTCGAAAGGCATGAACAGATAAAGGTGCAGGAAGCCGAAATTGACCGGCGGGAAAAGGAGCTTATCGCAACAGTGCTCAAGCAGGCCGAGATCGAACGCCAACGCATTCAAACTCTTGCCGAGGCCGAAAAAGGAAGGCTGATCGCAGAAGCCGAAGGACACGCGGCGGCCATTGAGCAGCAAGGCCTCGCCGAAGCCAACATTATTTTCAAAAAGGGCGAAGCGGAGGCGAAAGCTATGAATGTCAAGGCGGAGGCCTATAAGGAGTACAACCAGGCCGCCATAATCGACAGACTCATTGGAGGCTTGCCCGAAGTAGTGAGAGCCCTGGCAAGCCCTCTGGCGAATGTAGATAAGATTACGATCGTCTCAACGGGCAACAGCGAGGCGGCCGGAATGAACAAGGTTACCGGAGATTTAACAAAGATAGCCGCACAGGTTCCCGCGTTGTTCGAAACCCTGTCGGGCATGAAAATATCCGAACTGTTCAGCAGCATCCGTGCCATTGGCGACAAGGCCCCCAATTCAACGACGGAGAGCAGCGCAAGCTGATCTTCTGAAATTGCCGGCAACCGGGAATTCCGACTTCCACCCGGCTGCCGGTAAGTGAACTTCAAACTTGGAGAACTTCGAATGAAAAAGGCTCTAATGACGGTTGGCGTGATTGCGGGACTGGCCGTCGCTTTGGCGATCGACATATCCGTTCTGTTAGGATTGCTGCCTGTCGGAGCTGCGGCATGTGTCGCTTTGGTATTTGTATTGATATTTACAGCAACAAATCAAAATCCTAAAACATCCCCTGACAGAGGTTTTGCTTATGTAAGCGCAGCGCATGCATCAAGCGCTGCAGAAAATGGAGAGGTTTATGTCATTACTGGAAAGAGTGTCCACAATAATCCGGGCAAATTTGAACGATCTGGTCGACAAGGCTGAAGATCCGGAAAAGATGATCCGTCAGGTGATTGTCGACATGCAGAACCAGCTGATCCAGGTAAAAACCCAGGTGGCGCTTGCACTCGCCGATCAGCATCTTCTGGAAAAGAAACTTAAAGAGACAGAAGATTCATGCACCGATTGGATGCGCCGCGCAGAATTGGCGGTGGACAAAAAAGAAGACGATCTCGCGAAAGCGGCAATCGAGCGATCGCTCAGTCATCGTCAGCTTGCGGAAAACTACCAACAGAATGTGGCTGATCAAAAAATTGAAGTGGAAAATTTAAAAACAGCGCTGCACAAGCTGGATCAGAAATTATCCGAAGCTCAGGCCAAAGCGGACATCCTGATTTCCCGGCACCGCCGGTCCCGCGTGCTCGGCAAAGCAAGGGATATCCAGCTGGCGGCGAGCAATTCTGCCGGGTCCGGCACCTTTGATCGAATGAAGCATAAAGTGATTCACTCGGAGGCTGTGAGCCAGGCTAAGGGCGAACTCGCGGGTGAAGATTCCCTTGACGACAAAATGATAGCGTTGGAAAAGGAAGACCAGGTGAATCAGCTGCTTGCGGAAATAAAAGGCCGCAAAAAAGCCTCTGCCTAGCGGATTGAAACGCGGAATACGCAGACTGCGCAGAAAAACGCGGAATAAAAATGAAACAAGTATCTGCGTATCCCGCGTCCCCACAGCCGTAAGGCTAGCTAACGCTTCTCCGGCAAGCATTTTATGGACGCCTTGCCGGCAGCGACACGCAGATCGTTGTCGAGAGAACCCAGTGGAATCCCATGTCGTAAAGCGAGTTCCAGATAAGCAGCGTCATAGACTGTTAAGGCGTAAGTCCTGGCGAGCGCATTGGTTTCGCTCCAGACATGTTCTGCTGCATCCTCATCTATCTCAATGGGAAGTTTTCTAAGAATTGCGATTTGCTGTTTTCGTGTGGCGAAAGTCAATCGCCTCCGGCGTTCGGCAATAAGAAGAATATTGTTCACTTCCCAGAGCCAAAGCGAAGGCACCAGAGCGCTAAAATCGCCTGTGAAGCGATCGAGAATTTCATCTGTTACCTCCGCCTGCTCATCTTGAATGCACCAACTGGCGGCAAGAGAGGCATCAAGGACGATCTGCTTACTCATCGCCGGCCCTCATTTTTCCATGCAGCAATTTCCTCGGTTGTCACCCGCAGTCCTTTGCGAAGCTCCCTCAATTTTTGAATTGCGAGTTCTACTTCTTCATGGCTGCTTTTTTTTGCTGGAATGAGTCTTGCCACCTGCACATCATGCCGGGTGATAATAAATTCCTCGCCGCGAGCAACGCGGTCAAGCAATTTGGAAAGCTTGGTCTTTGCTTCGGTAAGAGCTATCAGGCTTGCCATAATATCGTTCCTATAAAATAACTAGTCATTGACTAGTTTATCATCCTGACCTCTCCGTGTAAATAATTCCAAGGCTTTGAACTCGCGAAATTATTTTTCATAGGAAATCGAGCCGTTCTTAATTAATATTACCGCCTCTAAATATCATAGAGGTGGACACATGGAATCATCATACGCAGTGATCATGGCCGGCGGGCGAGGCGAAAGATTCTGGCCGCTGAGCACGAACAGCCTCCCAAAGCCTTTCATTCCGCTAACCGGCGCCAGTTCGCTAATCCAGGATACGGTTGCCAGGATTCAGCCGATCATTCCGCCGGAACGGATCCTGATATCCATTGGGACAACTCATCTCGATATCGCCAGAAAACAATTGCCGCAACTGCCGGATGAAAATTTCATTGTTGAGCCTGTGGGACGCGACACATCGGCGTGTCTTGCATTTTGCGCGCTGCATATCGAGAAAAGAGACCCTGCGGGAATCATGCTCGCTTTGCCTGCAGATCATTTCGTGAGCGACGCGGCCGCTTTTCGGCATACGATCCAAATGGGGCTGGAAAATATCGAGGGCGCGACAGGCGTCATATTCGGAATAAAGCCCGACCGTGCAGAAACAGGATACGGCTACATCCTGGCCGAAAAGCCCGCCATTCAAGCGAACGCCTGGCCGGTCGTGCGCTTCATCGAAAAACCGGATGCTGCAACCGCCGCTCAATACCTGGCTTTCGGAAATTATTTCTGGAACAGCGGGATGTTTCTTTTTAAAAACGAAACTCTGCTGATGCTATTTCAAAAACACATGCCGGAAACTTACGAAAAGCTCTGCCGGATGAGACCATTGCTGAAAGCCGGCAACTCCAGTGCAGAACTTGCCGAGATCTTTTCAACCCTGCAGCGGATCTCTATCGACTTTGGAATAATGGAGAAGATTTCAGGGCTGCGACTTATACCTGCCCGGTTCGGCTGGGATGATATCGGCAGCTGGGCCGCCCTGGAAAGGGCTTTGCCCGCGGATGATTCCGGGAATGTCGCACAGGGTCCGCACATCGCTTTGGAATCAAGCGGCTGCATTGTATATGCACAATCAGAAACTATTGCAACTTTCGGCGTATCGGATCTGGTAATTGTGCAAGCCTATGGGAAAATATTGGTCTGTTCCAAAAATAAAGCCGCGGATTTAAAGCGGCTGGTTACTGCTTTAGGCCCCCAGGAAGGGCCGGGAGAACTGAAGAAATGAGTGCAAAAGCAAAGAAGGTCGTACTGGCATACAGCGGCGGTCTGGACACATCGATCATAATTCCCTGGTTGAAGGAAAATTATGGCGCCGAGGTTATCGCCTTTGCCGCCGATGTCGGCCAAGGGAGCGAATTGACGGGGCTTGAGGAGAAGGCCATAAAAACCGGCGCCTCGAAATGCATCATCGAGGATCTGCGAGAAGAATTCGTTTCGGAGTTCGTTCTTCCCTGCCTGCGCGCCGGCGCCATCTACGAACGGAAGTACCTGCTTGGCACATCCTTTGCCCGCCCTCTCATCGCAAGACGCCAGGTGGAAATCGCGGAACAGGAAGGCGCGGATGCCGTCTCTCACGGCGCGACCGGAAAGGGAAACGACCAGGTGCGCTTCGAGCTTGCCTATAAAGCGCTGAATCCCAAGCTGAAGATTATTGCACCATGGCGCGAATGGGATATTAAATCCCGTGAAGACGAAATCGATTATGCTCACGCACGGAAAATTCCTATCACGGCGACAAAAGAAAAGATCTATAGCGAAGACCGGAATCTCTGGCACCTCAGCCACGAAGGAGGAATACTCGAAGATCCGTGGGCAGAACCGGACGATAGCATGTACGTCTTGACGGTCTCTCCTGAAAAGGCGCCCGACAAGCCTCAGTATGTGGAAATAGAATTCGAAAACGGAAGCCCCGTTGCAGTTGACGGTAGCAGGCTCAGCCCGGTAAAAATTGTCGAACTGCTGAACAAAATCGGCGGCGCCCACGGGGTGGGACGCGCGGATCTGGTCGAGAACAGGCTCGTGGGCATGAAATCACGAGGCGTGTATGAGACCCCCGGTGGGACGCTTCTCATGGCTGCGCATCGTGAATTGGAAAGCCTGGCTCTGGACAAGGCAACGTTGCATTATAAGGATGTAATCGCGGCTGAATATGCCGAACTGGTCTACAACGGGCAATGGTTTGCTCCGTTGCGTTATGCAATGGACGCCTTCATTGATTCCACCCAGACCCGAGTTTCAGGAACCGTTCGGCTGAAGCTCTATAAGGGGAACATCATTGTTGCGGGAAGGAAGTCCCCATACTCACTCTACCGTGAAGACCTTGCAACATTTGCGGAAGACGCCGTCTACAATCAAAAGGAAGCGGAAGGATTCATTAACTTGTTCGGACTTCCCAACAAAGTGGAGGCGCTGCTGAACCAGGGCGGCGCGCGCGATACTCGTTACCGCGAGCGCAGGTATATGGCCGGCGTAAACGCCTAACACTGCATAGTTTTATAATTCTGCCCTGGCCACATATTGAGCCGCGTAGCGGCGGTCCGATTATAGCCCGGCCTTTTAAGGCCGGGGATTAGATGAGATGTGAAATCCGTCGCGTCAGCGACAGCTGACCTCAACCGATTAAATAACAATAAATTACAATTTATGTCCGGCGTCGCTACGGTCGTGAGAATAAATTGCAGTTGAGGCGCGAAGCGCCGGAAGTGAATAGCCCCGAGCATCAGCTCGGGGTGAAAGCATATTGAGAATGAGGCCCAAAGGGCCGGCACAAGCAACGAAGTGCCGCGCCTTTGGCGCTCATGGTAGACTCAATAGCATTCCCGGCCTTACGGCCGGGCCTATTTACTGTCGGCCCTTCGGGCCTGAAAGCCATTGATTGCATGGGCGCTTCTGAATTTTTCTCACAACCTATGCAACGCATTTTGTTGTTTTCGATACACCCCGGTCTTAAAATGCCGGGCTAAAATCATGGGCCGCTACGCGGCCAAAAGCAAAAACTATGCGGCGTTAGGCGAGACGCCGGCGCTCCCAGGAAGCCAGAATAAGACATGTCATTGGCATTTTCACTCTGAAAGTGAAATGGGCTTTACACGTTATTTCAGGGAGAAAGGATCGCAGGCGTTTTCGTGGACGTGGAGGCACTCGGCTTTTCTTTCTGCACTTGCCTTAAAGGCAATTCTGGCTTGATGCCCGGCAAACCCTATTGAATCTTCAGAGCCATTTCCAAATTTCTTTGCGTTTGCACGTTATCGGGATTGATGCGGAGGGCTTCGCTGAAATGGAATATTGCTTCTTTGAATCGTTTTTGACTCATCAGTGCAAGGCCCAGGTTGTTATGGGCATTTGCAAGCTCCGGATTCATTTCCAATGCTTTGCCGTAATGCTCTATTGCATCGCGGAGTTCCCCTTTTAATAGCAAGGCATTGCCCAATTCGGTATGTGCTTCCGGGTATAACGGCTTGATCTCCAGCGCTTTTTTATATTGGGCGATAGCTTCGTTTGCTTTGCCTTGCCCTGCCAGAGAAAATCCCAGATCGTAGTGGATTTCCGCCTTTTGTGGATCGATCTTTAAGGCATCCAGAAATTCCGCAGTAGCCTCTTCATTTTTTCCCAGAGTTCCCAGCACTATTCCCATGTTGCCATGCGCCTCAGCAAACCGCGGCTTAATACGAAGGGCTTCTCCATACTGAAGCGCGGCTTCATGCCACAATCCTTTTTTATACAGGACAGTTCCCAGTCCATTGTGCGTTTCGGCGGAGTTCGGTTTGATACGCAGAGCTGCCGCATACTGATCAATGGCTGCGTCCAAATCACCGCGGGCGACAAGAGAGGTTCCCAGATTGGTCTGGGCGAAACAGTTGCCGGGCGCTGTTTGGACTGCATGTTGCCATAATAAAAGATCATTTTCCCAATACCCGACCTGGTTTCGAGCCAATGCTGTAAGGGCGCAGATCAGGACGGCGGCTGCGATCCCAACCCCGATACTTAAACGGCGGCGATTTTCCAGAAATTGAGGGACTCCCCATGCCGCGATAATGAATAATCCGATAAGTGGCACATATGTATAGCGGTCCGCTCTCGATTGCGATCCGACTTGAATCAGCCCGATGACCGGCAGCAGAGTGCAGAGATACCAGATCCAGCCCACCAGGAGGCAGGGATAGCGCTTTGCAAACTGAATCGCCAAAACGGATACAGACGCCAATACCAGAACGCTGATCACAACAAGCGACATGGAAGGCGGCTCATAATAATAATAGGCGATGAGATTCTTGGGCCACAGCGTCTGGGCGATGTACAGGACATAGGATACGACGGCGTTGGCTGCCCGCTGACTAAACGGGAGCATTTCAAAATTCTGCACGGTGCCACCTCGCCATTGAGCTATGACAGTAAAAATGCTCGAAATGGCCGATAGCACAAACAACGGGATTTTTTCAAAAAACAGTTGCTGCAACACCCGCCACCGGCTGTCATTCAAACTCAATCGGCCAAGAGGCCATAGGTCGAAAAGAAGCAGCACGAACGGCAGTGTAACCAGCATCGGTTTTGCCATCAGCCCCAGAGCAAATATTACGAGGACTGCCAGACGACGGCGATGAATAGGCTGGCGGACATACCTTACATACGCATGCAATGTGAGCATCCAGAATAAGGCGCTTAAAACATCCTTTCTTTCGGCTATCCATGCAACCGATTCCACATGCAGCGGATGAACAGCAAATAATAGGGCAACCACAGCGCTTCGGTGCCATGCACGGGTTGTTCGATACAGCAACCAGAACAACAGGAGTGAATTCGCCACATGGAGCAGGACGTTTGTGAGATGGTGGCGCTCCGCAACCATGCCATAGAGTTGCACGTCCAGCATATGCGACAACCAGGTTAATGGATGCCAATTTGCCGCGTATCCCAGGTTGAACGCCCACAAAAGGCCATGCCATGTGAGCCCTTGGAAAACCTCCACATTTTCGCTGACATATATGGGATCATCGTAGTGCAAGAATCCGAAGTGCAGGGATGGCGCATAGATGATCAAATTAAGTAGGACAAGAACCAACAAGACCAAAACAACAGTTTTTGATGAAGGCGGTTTTTCATTGGAAGGAAAGAACTCGGAAGGCAAAGCAGTCTCGGATTTGCGCCGGCTTACCGTTCGGCCCACGGGCTTTCTGCTCTTTTCCATGCCTTTATTTACCAGATAATGCGGCTTGTTTGGAATCTTATTTAAAGGGACACGCGGCACGCAGAATACGCGGAAGAACGCGGTCAACTTAAAAGCTGTTCAGGCCTGCAACTGAGAATGCTAGAATTTTTTTGGCATAAACCGACGAGAGGAAGGCGATGACAATTCAGGAGATACAAAAACTGTTTGCTTATAATGCATGGGCGACTAATCGCATGTTTGAGGCGCTTGCCCGCATCCCGGAAACGGATTATAAACGCAATTTGAAATCCAGTCACGGCAGTCTGCACGGGACCGCAACTCACCTTGTTGCAGCCGAGAAAATCTGGCTTTCACGCCTGGTCAAGAAACCCGAAACGGCGCTCATGACTGAGCAGGAGGCCCCTTCGCTACAGGTCTTGAAAAAAACGTGGGAGGATATTGCGGCGCGAACCGCCCGTTTCGTGTCCAAACTGGACGACAACTCTCTCGAAAGCAGCCTGGAGTATGTCACGACGGAAGGGCAAAAGTTCACCAACAGCCTGGTCCAGATACTGCAGCATGTAATCAATCACTCCAGCTATCACCGCGGGCAGGTCGCCTCTATGATGCGACAGGTTGGTGCTGAACCCGTCAATACCGACTTGATCACATTTTTCCGCCATGTCGGCAGATGATTGAGATTCCGGAATGCGCTTCGTAGTACGATAAAGTCCACCATCAGATGTGGAAGCAGTCATTGCTGGAGGATTAAAACTTGCGCCTTTTTCCAACTGCTCGCCATTTTCGCCTGGATCTGGGAGCGATTACCGGGCTTTTCTTGTTGGCGGGGTGCTTTGCATCGCTGTCGTGGAGGAAGTGGCCGGATCCATTGGTGGATTTTGGGCGCGAGGTGTACACACCGTGGCGGATTGCAAATGGAGCAGTGCTGTATCGGGATATTGACGGGCTTTTCGGGCCGCTTTCGCAGTACTTCAACGCAATGCTCTTCAAATTGTTTGGGCCGGGGCTGATGGTTCTGGCCTGGGCGAACCTGCTTATCTTCGCAGGGATTGTCGTGGCGCTTTATGCATTGTGTCGGCGTGCGTGGGATTGGCCCGCAGCGACTGCGGCGACCGCAGCTTTTGTGGCAGTGTTTGGATTTACGCAGCTCGTGATTATCAGCAATTACAACTTCGTCACACCGTATGCTCACGAAATAACACATGGGTTCCTGGTGTTGCTGCTGCTTGCTCTGGCGCTGCTAAAGTGGGTGGAGCGGCCGACAGGGCGCCGCAGCTTTGCAGCAGGTCTGCTCCTTGGGATCACAGTTGTGCTCAAACCTGAACCGCTTCTCGCCGCTGGCGTTGCCACGGCGGCGGCTGGGGTCCTCTTTATCCTGGGCCGCAAGGGATCTCCGCTTAGGTTCGAACATAGTGTTCCTAGAATAATTGCCGGGTGGCTGCTTGGAACGGCTCTGCCGACTCTGTTTTTCACAGCGTTTTTTCTGCGGGTGATGGCGATTGGCGAAGCTTTCAGGGCTGCGGGAAATGCGTGGCTGGCGGTTTTTCACTCGAACGGATTAAGCAACAGCCGGCTGCAGATGGAATTCCTTGGGCTGGATAAACCGGCTGAAAACCTGCTGAGGCTTGCCGGCTCTACGGCGATGGCGCTGCTGACACTTGGCATCCTCGCCGCGGCCGCTTGGGGCATAGGTCGCTTGGCTCAAGGCTCCCGGCAAAGCCCCGCGCTTACTCATAATACAAAAATAATCAGGAAATCGCCCCACTCGAAAACTCACCGATCGGCACTGCCTAAACCCGACCGGACAAAACGATTTCGCCTATCGCCGCTGGAATGGGTTGGAGGAGCATTGGTTGTCTTTGCGGCGGCATGGTTCGCGTGGACGAGGGTAGAGTGGATGCAGATTGGGCAATGCTTGCCGGGATTGGCGGTCACTTATCTCGCGTTCAGACTTGTTTTGTTATCGCGACATGATGGTAAAACCCCCATTGATCAACGCAGCTTCGCTCGCCTTCTGATTGCGCTGATGGCCATAATGATGATTCTGAGAATGGGATTGAACGGGCGCATTTATCATTATGGATTTTGTCAGGCAGCGTTGGCAGGAGTGTTGGTGGTTGGCGCGCTGATCGGCGAAGCGCCGGAGTGGTTGGCATTTACCCGTGGCGGCGATGTCGCACGGCGAGTGTTGTTCGCGGCGGCTCTTATCCTGCTGTCGGTCGGGACGGCGAAGGTCGCCGCCACATCGCAGGAAATCTACCGGATGAAAACTTTTGCCGTGGGGTCGGGACGCGACCTCTTCTATTCGTTCCCGCGGCAGATAAATTCTTCCGGCGAGCTGGTGCAATGGGCATCGTCGCAGTTGCGGCAATTGCCTGACGATCAGACAGCGATTGCGCTGCCGGAAGGGATCATGATCAATTATCTGGCGCGCAAGAAGAGCCCGGCGCCGCCGTTATATTTTTTTGCAAATACAACGGAGAGCGGAAAAGAACCATCGGTGGTGCGCCAGATCGAGCAGCATCCGCCCGATTGGATTGCGGTGGTAAGTCGCGATTTAAGAGAATATGGAATCCAACGCTATGGCGAGGCCTCCGGGAAAGGTTGGGATATCCTGCAGTGGATCAATCGCGACTACAAAACGGCAAGCTCGATTGGGGGCGATCCATTTAACCTCGCTCAAGGCGGGGCGGTGATTTTGCGGCGGCGGTAGCAACGATTATGCGAAATCGCGCCTGCTCTTCAGAAATCAGCATGATTACTTGTGGTGTCATGACATATGCCTAAATCTGCCGATATCCCATTTCGCCAAATACCTCGCCAGTCGGCGCTGTTTCTGAACTATCAGGAACTGGCGCCGAATGCCCTCCGTTTTTATCAGCGCGCACCCACCATAAACAGCCTGGAAGAAACTGCCCGATCCACAATTGCGGGTCAGAAATTCCCCAGGAAAGAAATGGCATCCATCCTGCGCCGTCAGAATGAATCCTTCGGCTCCGATACCGCAACCATGGTTGCCATTGCCGAACTCGAAGAAGCCGATACGGTGGCAATCCTTACCGGGCAGCAGGTGGGATTGTTTGGCGGCCCTTTATACACAATTTACAAAACCATCACAGCAATCAACCTGGCAGCGGAGTTGAAAAGGCGAGGCATCCGGGCTGTTCCTATATTCTGGATGGACACAGAAGATCATGACCTTGCAGAGGTTACTCACTGCACTTTTTTTTCCAATTCCGAAATCAAAATTGTTGATTATCGAAAGGCCCTTTTCGGCGAATTCGCTCCATCGACAATCCCGGTCGGATCCATTGTTTTTCCGGAAAACATTCAACAGGTTTTGGAGGACTACATCAGCCATTTGCCTGATGCGGACTGGAAACAGGAGGTTGAATCCCGCCTGGAATCGACTTACAAGGTCGGCAGTACTTTTGCCCGTTCGTTCGCCTCTCTCATGTCCCGGCTTTTTGCCGGTTCCGGCTTGATCTTTTTCGATCCGCAGGATCCGGAAGCAAAGCGCTTGAGTTCTCTCCTTTTTCAAAGGGCTCTGCAGGAAGCGGACACCATCTACTCGGCACTTGTTCAGAGGAAACATGAACTTGAAGCTCTTGGTTTCCATGCACAGGTAAATGTTCTGGAGAACTCCACAGCCCTCTTCTTTTCATCCGATGGTCAAAGATGTGCCCTGGAAAGAAGAGGAGCCGGTTTTGGATTAAAGGGCAGGAATCGAGTCTTTTCACTTGAGGAACTGAAGGAGAGCGCAGGTTCTTTCCCCGAGAAATTCAGTCCGAATGTGTTGCTCCGTCCTATTGTCCAAGACTATCTATTTCCGACCGTTGCGTACACCGGAGGGTCCTCTGAACTGGCGTATTTCGCGCAAGTCGAAACTCTATATCGCCTGTTTGGACGCCCAATGCCGATCCTTTGGCCTCGAAACAGTTTCACCCTAATTGAAGATGAAGTCGGGGCTGAAATGAATCGGTTTGGGATCTCAGTTCGGAATTGTTTTGATGGAAAGCAGTTTGTGACTGAATCAGCCGTTCGAAATTCGGGCTTTTCAAAAGCCGCCGATCAATTGGGAGAATTGCAGAATCGGTTGGATCAAGTATTTACGGGAGTGCGCTCTGAGCTACAGGCAGTGGAACCTCCCCTGGTGCAGGCGCTCGAAACTGCCCGGAGAAAAATCACCCACAACATGCAGCTTTTAAAATCCCGTCTGGTCCATTTTGAAGCGGCTCAAAGCTCAACATTACCGCATGCGATTGATTGGATACTGAACAATTGTTTTCCAAACCAGAATCTTCAGGAGCGCGAGTTCGGCGTTCACCAATTTCTGGCTTGTCACGGCCTTTCACTGCTGGACGTCATCCGGTCTGCTTCGGAAGTGGATAATTTCAATCATCGAGTGCTCCAGTTGTATGAAATAGCATAAGCCCTCGGGGTCGGAGTTGGGGTCGGATTTCCATAGATTCGACCCCGATACCGATACCGATTTAAAGGGGGAATTCACATGAAAAAAATTTATTGGATTGGTGCGGTTTCCCTTCTGCTGGCAATCTCGGGGATGCGGGCCGGAAGTCGCAATGCCTATCCGTTGCCGGAGGATCGAGGAACGGCCGGCATTTTCTCCGCCCTTCAAAAATTGCCTGTTCATGTTCGAGTGCTTGAAACAACCGCGCACCCTGATGACGAAAGCTCTGGAACGCTAACCTGGCTGTCCCGCAAGTACCATGCGCAAACGGCGCTGCTCTGCCTGACCCGCGGGGAAGGCGGACAGAACATTCTCGGAACGGAGAAATACGATGCCCTTGGACTTTTGCGCACTGGAGAGTTGAGGGAAGCGTCCAAGTACTACGGGGTGGATCTCTATTTCGGAAAGGTGCTGGATTTCGGATTTTCAAAAACTGCGGAAGAAACCCTTTCCAAATGGGGCCACCAGGAAACTCTAGGGGATATGGTTCGATTTATCCGACAGTGGCGCCCCACAGTTTTGATCTCGAGATTTCAGGGAAGCTCCGCCGACGGGCACGGTCATCACCAGGCGGCCGGGATTCTGACGCGGGAAGCTTACCAGGCAGCAGCCGATCCCAACAAATTTCCCGAGCAATTGAGCGGCGGGCTTCAACCATGGCAGGTTAAGAAATTTTATATCAGCAGCATGGCGCAGGGAGGATCGCCCTCATCGGGAACCGCTCGCGTTCCTGTCGGGGATTACGATCCAATTCTCGGCCTTTCTTTTCGTGAAATAGCCGCGGAAGGCTACAACAGGCATCGCTCCCAGGGAGACGGTGCCGGCTCGTCTTTGCCCGGGAGCGTTTATGAATATTTCAGGCCGGCAGAACTGACATCGGGCATTCAAAATGCAGGCACTGATTTTTTTGATTCGATCGACACCTCCTTATATTCAATACTGGATTTAGCCGGCAGCGAAAAAGCTGCGATTCCCTTCCTCCGGGAGGATCTTGCCGCAACAGAGAAAACGGCTCTGGACGCTATTGGCGCATTTCAAATTGCTCACCCTGAAAAGAGCGCAGCAGCTGTGGCGAAGGGAATTTTAATTCTCACGCGATCCATAGAAAAAGTGGAAGGCTCAGCCCTTTCATCGCCGGCAAAAGCTCCTTTGCTGCAAGCTCTCCGGTCGAAGCTTCTCGATTTCCAGAATGCTGCAGCCGCAGTTTTGGGAATTTACATGGTGGCCCGGAGCGAAGATCTCATGGGCGTGCCGGGGGAAAAAGAACAAGTCACGGTCAA
>JAHFUH010000262.1 GCA_023265215.1 Acidobacteriota bacterium | reverse complement strand
TTGTTGTTATTGGCGCTTTGCCGGCGAAGAGTTCCACCTTGATTGTGCCCATTGAAGTCTCTAAAACTGCAGTAGGATTTGCTTTCGGAACGGTTTGCCCTGAGACAGGCAAAACACAAGCCAAGGCGGCCCAAATCCCTATTGCCAAAATATGGATTCCTATTTTTTTCATTCCTATCTCCTTATATACGTTTTTCGAATCTCCAGGATTCGAAAAACTCTAATGCGAGGATAGAAGATTACCCAGCAGATAATATAGTATCAAGAAGACTTCGAATGAAATAGTTCTCTGATTTTGGCAGATTCGGAGTTCAGCGCCAAAACTCCAAATCATATTTAGTAATGGAGATGCAGGTGGTTTTTTACAATCTGACGAACGCCTGGCTGGATGCCTTCCCAACGGGCGCCGGTGCTCTTTTTCACAATAATCATTCGTTGGTCTATCGTCAGTTCCTCAACTCCCGGAAGATCGAACAACTGCCGAACCAACCCATCATCCGTAACCGGGATTTCGAGTATATTGCGATATTGGCGGCTTGAGTCGGTAATCTTGGTTCCCAGGTAGAATATGCCCACATCGGAGGCGGAATTTAATTGATCCGAGATAACGCCCGCATTCGAATCATCAGCGGTTTCCATGTTTCTGGTCCCATAATGACGAAAGACTACTGTGACCAGAACTCCAAGTGCAATGATTAGGGTTAGAAAAAACAGAAGGTTGGTTAATTCATATTTTTTCAGGCTCCGCCTGTTGGCTCCAGATTTTTTCAGATCTTCCTCCATATCGGCGGAGACTTAGAAAAACTACTCATAGCGCAAGCATTCAATTGGATCGAGGTTAGAAGCCTGAACAGCAGGATAAATTCCAAAGATAAGACCGATAACAGAACTCACACCGAACGAAAGCCCGATGGAACTGCCCGTTATGACAGTACTCCACCCCGAAAACATCGCGACAGATCGCGAGATGCCCCAGCCCAATCCAACGCCAATGAGTCCGCCCGCGAGGCTGATCGCAACGGCTTCAGCCATGAACTGCATTCGGATATCCATTTTTTTGGCGCCTATTGCCCGCCTCAGGCCTATTTCATTGGTCCTTTCCAGAACAGAAGCCAGCATGATATTCATGATCCCTATTCCACCGACAAGCAGTGAAATGCTGGCAATAGCGCCCATCACAACGTTGAAAATCCCCTGAGTCTTTTGATTCTGCTCCAGCAGTTTTTCCGGGACCACGATCGAGTAGTCATCCACATAACGATGCATTACGGACACCAGGTTATTGATTGTCGACGCCTGTTCCTTAATATCCGCCTCGGGCCCGATCTGTATCACGATTTCGTTAAGCTCGTTTTCAACCGATTCCGTTTCAAATTTCCTGATTGCGGTGGTGATTGGGATATAGATGTCGTTGTTGGGGTTCTGGACTTTAACCCCTTCGAATTCCTGCTTTTCTGAGGAAGAATCCGCCAGGACTCCGACAACTATCATCCATATATCGTTTACTTTAATCTGTCGATTCAAAACATCCCCGAATCCAAAAAGCTTCTGCTTGGCAACAATCCCTAGAACGCAAACCTGAGCGTTGGATTCCTCGTCATTGGGCAAGAAAAACGATCCCTGCAGGAGTTTTAGATTCTGAATTACCGGGTATGTGCTGCTTACTCCAAGGACGCGGCTGTCGCTTCGCCCCTTTGTCGAGATAATCGAATAAGTCTTGACCGGCCTGGAAGCGGAAATCAGCGGCTTCGGTTTAATGACGGTCCTAAGAGCATCGACATCACGAAGGCAAACTCCCAAAGAATCGGTACGAATCTGCCTTAACTCTTCCGTCTTGAATTCTTTCGCCTGAATGATAATGTTGCGAATTCCAAAATTGCGGATGATCCGCAAACTCTCCTGTTCCGCTCCGGCGCCGATTGAAAGCATGGCAATAACCGCGCCTACGCCGAAGATCATGCCCAGCATTGTCAGGAATGAACGCAGCTTGTGTCTTCCCAAGTTGGCTAAGGCGCCTACCATTGTCTCAGCTGAAATCATAAATATCAGGCCTCAGTACCGAAAATTTAAAATTGTTTCAACATAAAATTCACAGACGAAAACCGGCGTCTACCGGCGACCGCCGCCGCCGCCAAATCCGCCCATACCGCCACCACCCTGGAATCCGCCACCGCCGCCGCCGCCCTGGAATCCGCCACCGCCACCGCCGCCCATATCGCCACCCCGCATCATCTGCATCATTTCGCGATTCGGCATACCTCGTCCCTGTGTACCCTTGCTGAAATCAGGAAGACTTAGTTTACGAGTTTCAAATGGGTTGCGAAGGGCTATCAAATCTCCATCGGCAATGCCATCCAGAATAATAGCTTCGCCATGAGAACTGAGCCCGGTTTTAACCGTCTTGGGAACAAACGTTCCCCCCGTTTTCAAGTAAACCAGGGTGTCTCGCTCCTTCTCCCGAAAATTAACCGCGCTGGATGGGACCACAAAACATGAATCGTATTTCTCCAGAACTACGTCTCCCCGCAAATTCATGCCTGGACGAATGCGTTTAAGGTCCCGGCCGGCATCTGAAATAGATACATCGCAGGTAAAATAGCGAAGCGGTGAACTAGGCTCTATGGCCCCGGCCACTGATGATACGGTGCTTAGGATGCCGTGAAATTCTTTCTCAGGGATAGCATCCAATTTGATTTGAACGGTCTGGCTTTTAGCCAGGCTGCCTCCATCCCGTTCCAGAACATAGATTCGAGCCTGCAGGACATCAAGGTTCACTATTTCCACCACCACTTGTCCCGCCTGATACTCATCACCAATCTGAGGGTCCTTATTGCGATTTTCACGAGCTCTGCGATAAATGATCAGGCCTCCGATCGGAGCCCGGAGTTCCATGGAATCTAAGGTTCTTTGTATGACCGAAATTTCAGATTGAGCCCTGGTTCTATCAATGCTGAGGACCTGCTGATCCGAACGCGCAATGCGCTGCTGAGTTTTTTGCTTGCTTTTCAGGAAATCGATGCGCGCCTTCGCATAAACGGCGTCCGCCTGCGCAGTGATGATATCCCACTTTGAAAAGATCGATTCGTCCTGCGGCATGACGGTCATCGCGTAGTCGTAGGACATTTCCGCATCCTTACGATCTATTGCCAGCGTTTTATCGTCGGTAGCCTGCTTGTTTGTTGTGATTTTTGTGTTTTCCTCGTTTGATGTAATAGTATTCTGCTGATTCTCCAGGCTCAATTTCGCATCCGTGCTGTCGAAGCGAACGATCGGATCGCCATCCTTTACAAAACTTCCTTCCGGTATCAGCCAGGCAAGTTTGAGGGTTCCCCAATTCGTATTCGGAGCGGACACCTGCGTTGTTTCCATGCCGACGATTTCCCCAGTGGAAGGCACCGTCAGCAGGAATGGCTGTTTGCTCAGCTTTGTCACGGGAATGGGATCCTCCTCGCTGGCCGCCAACACCTTCGAGATCCTGGTAGAAATTTTGTCTCGATATTGGAAGAAGAACACACCGCCTGCAATCAGAAGAACCAGGATGGCAACGCGCCCTAATGTCTTCTTTAAAGAACCGGAACTGGATTTCTCGACGTTTGTCATGTCTGATTCACCTTAGGCTTTCGGTTTAACCCGGATTTTTTCGTTAGCATCCAACCCAGACTCGACAACAGCGGTAAGGCCATCGTTTGTTTTCAACTGGATTTCTCGCCATACAAAGGATTTGGTCTCCGGCTGCCAGACCTGAACGAAGGACCTGCCATCCCGTTCCTGTATGCTCGACAGCGGAATGACCACAACTTTCGAATATTGGCCGACCATAATCTTGGCCGACAAACTCATGCCCGGGCGCAAACGCTTCGCATCAACGCTCTCGAGTTCTACATAGGTGTCACAGGCTTTTTGTGGCCGGGTAAAATCGGGCTGTTTGAGAATTGTGCATATGTTCGTAATTTTTCCACCAAAAATCTGACCCGGCACCGCGCTCACGGCAATAGTTGCGTCCTGTCCCAATTTGATCTTGCCGGAGTCCACCTCGTCCACCTGGACTCGAGCTCTGATTGTGGACAAATCCGGAATCTCCATTATCGGATTGTTGCCGGTAACATTGCCGCCAACCGCTGCCATAGCTTCATTGTTCCAATTGCGTTTATAGATGACCACGCCGGAGATCGGCGCACGGACGACGCAAGCATCCATCGCATCCATTAAATCATCCATCTGGCGGCTATAGTTCTTTTCATTGCTGCTCGAGATCTGGAGATCCAGCTGGCCGCTCTTTGTCATAAGCTCGATCTTCTTTTCCATGGTCTCCACATTTTTCCTGGACGCATCCCGCTGGATCCGCGTCTTCTCCACCTCTATGCCGCTCAACAGATCGACTTGGGAACTCATCTTTACTTCCAGTTTCTGGAGGTCGGATTTAGCCTGTTCCAGCGACAGCTTCTGGTTCTTAAGATTGAGATCGAAATTGGCCCGCTTGTTCTGGCGGCTCTCCTGCTCTTTCTGGAACCTTGCCGTTAGATCTCTCATATTCTTGGCAAGATCCGAAGTATCGAACTCCATCACGAAATCGCCTTCCGATACATTCGTTCCTTCGTCAACCATGCGCGTCAGCTTGAAACGCCGCACATTTCTACTACCTTGGGGCGGAGTGATGCCCATGCTTTTGGTAGCCTCAAGCGCTCCGGTTGCGCTCACAATTACGGGGAAGTCGACGCGTTGCGCTGTGATCAAATCCTTGTCACTTACATTGGCGGATGCTTTACCGGTTGTGAAATACCAATAAGCCCCTCCGCCAACAATAATGACAATAGCCAGCAATGCAATCCATTTCTGTGTATTCACTTCGTCACCTCCTCACTGCGCTGCAATGGGAGCAGCGGATCGCCAGATGATAATCCGGATGCTATTTGAACCATGAGATCTCCTATGGCGCCGGGTTTAACAAACTGTATGCTGGCGGTCTTGGGATCCTTTCCCCTAAAAACATAATAACGTCCCTGAGAATCAAGTCCGAGATATTCCCGGGGGATCGAGATAGATTCCTTCGCTAGAACAATAGGAACCTCAACGCGTGCAGTCATGCCGGGCTTCATCTGGGGATCAACTTTGTCCAATTGGATAACCGCCTGGAAGACCTTCCTTTTTGTGGCATAGCCCTTTCTGTCTGCAACATTGGTGAGCGAAATTATTTTCCCTCCCACTTGAAAGCCCGGCAGGGCGTCCAGCGTTACGTTGCAGTGCATATCCCGCGCAAGCAGGCTGTATTCTGTGTCGTAAACGTACCCAAGCACCTGCATGCCGGACAAATCGGGAAGGCTTGCAACCTCCATCCCATGCATCAACGTGTCCCCTATTTGGATCCTTCGATTGCTGGCCCGGTTATCTCCATAAATAAGGATTCCATCCTGGGGCGCAAAGATTTTCAGGCGAGTCATGTCGCTGTTTATCTTTTTCAGAGTGATTTCGGCCTGCGACCGGCTGATCACCGCCAATGTCATCTGCGATTGAAAATTTCTTTCGAAATTGTCCAATTGCTCCTTGGATTTTTGCAGCGACAGATTCGACTGCTGCAGGTTCAATTGATATCTTTGATAATCATTGGACGCCAGGAGGTCTTTGCTTATCTTCGCGTACAGCATATCCTGATCAACCTTTGATTGCGCCTGAGCCAAAGAGTTGAGAAGATCGCTCCGCTGAGAATCCAGGTCCGTTTTTTTCTTTTCAATGGTCAGGTTTGCCTCGTCAAGCTGTCGCTCGGCTTCCGCCTTATTGGTCAACAGCGACGAATCGTCAAACTCGACAAGCCGATCGCCTTTCGTGATTTGCGCACCTTCAGGTGCAAGAAAGGTAATCATATTGGACGAAGAGCCTATAGTATCCGGCGCACTGATGGAGATGGAATGCTCCGCGCGCAGTTCCCCGGTAAGCGTCAATTCCTTAACTATCTCGGAATGGGCAACAGTATAAGATTTAGATTTTGCAGGCTCCAGAGCCGCAGAGGAGACCGGGAGAGGATTATCCTTCTTACTACTGGTAATCCCGACAGTCTGAGCCGATATAGGGCGGAACCATAACCCGGCGGCTGCGAAAACAACGGCGGTTAAAGAAACGACCGCCACAAACCTGATTAAACAATGTCTCTTATTCTTCATGGCCATTGCAGATCTCTAGCTTTCTCGTTTAGCGGATCAGAACGAACCCGGATTTCTTGATCCGGGCGGTGCTTGTAGGGTCTTAACCCAGCTGGTCCAATCATCCTCAACTTTTGCGTAACCATTTCCAAAAACGTCAGCCTGAGTTAAATACTCATAGCAGGACTTGTCTTCCTGCACTTCTTTAATCAACTTCTTGACCTTTTCAAGTCCTATTTTATCAACCAGATAGGCGAAGAACGTACTGGCTTGACCATCAAAGAGATTTCGATCCTGTTCGTCTTTTGACAGGTTTCTCTGCATGCCGCCACGTTGCCCTCCGCTTGCGCCGAAATTACCCGAACCCCTCCCACCGCCGGAAGCTCCGCCGCTCCTGACGCTTGGGGTTCCTCCACTCCTCCCGGAATCGGGCGCTCCCCCAAATCCACCTGCGGGCATTCCACCAGTGTTTCCTCCGAATCCACCGGCGGGCATTCCACCAGTGTTTCCTCCGAATCCACCGGCAGGCATTCCACCAGTGTCAGCACTGAATCCGCCGGCAGGCATTCCTTCAGGACTCCCGCCGCTGTTTCCATTTCCGCCCCGGCCCATTCCGCCTCCCCTGCCCTGGTCGGCAGCAGAAGAACCGACAAATGGACGGGACATCGAAAGCACGTCATCAAGGGGAAACGTCTCATCTACATGCTGCTGCAGGTAGGAAAGGTTGGTCATAACGCCGGATGCGTAAGCTACAATTCCAATGTCCAGCCAGTCAGGCAAGGGACTCTTCTTTACGTCATCAACCCTTGAGGAGCGGTACTGCAGTTCCTTGTTTAGCGAAGTTTGAAGGACAGCGTAAGCCACCTGTTGAACAACGGCATTTACTGCCGTCTGGCTGGTTGTGTCGGACATTCGAGACTTAATTCGATCCAGCATTTCCGGAGAAATCTGTGTTCCCATTTGCGATTTCATGCGCGCAAGCTGTTCCTGCATCCTGGCTTGAGGGGTAATGGCAGTAAGAGTCCAGCTATATCCGGATTTCAGCACTTTCGGCTCGAATACTGAGTCCTTTTGCGCCAGTGTTGAGCAGATGAAAATAGCGCCCTTGGGCAGATTGTCTCCCAGCAGAGATTTGAGCCGTGAGATGCCATCCGCCACAGGTTTTTCATAAGGAGTAACTTCCTGCCGGTTGGATGCATAAAAATCGACTCCCGGCACTACCTGTTTAAATGAATTAAAATTCTTAAATGAAACGCTTTCCTGCGCCCCAACCAGGGCAGCGTTGAATGCCACTAAAAGAATAACGACCGCAATGATAGGTCGAACCATATTGGATACCCTATCTCCCATAAAGGAACTCCCGCCTGCTGTTTGCTTTCGGAGCAGTGCCGTAGTCTGCCGCCCAAACCAGCCTAGCCCTAAA
>JAHFUH010000261.1 GCA_023265215.1 Acidobacteriota bacterium | reverse complement strand
TTAATTTCCTGGGAGCGCCGGCGCCCCGCCGGCGCTCCCAGGAAGGATTAAGACATGAAAATCATTGTTGCCGGCGGATCAGGATTCATAGGATCGCACATTGTCGATGTCTTGCAGGAACAGGGCCAAGAGGTTCTGATTTATGATCTCGAGGCGCCGCGCTATGGCCAGGCATGCGCGTTCGTACGGGGCGACACTCGCGATGTGGACCGGATGGCGCAGATCATGAAGCCCGGAGATATCGTGTATCTGATCGCTGCCGAAGCCAACGTAAATCGATTTTTCGAGAGTCCGCGTTTCTCCAATGACATCACAGCCAATGCAACATTAGCGGTCCTGGAAGCCGCCCGGCGAGCTTCGGTTTCGCGGGTGATTCTGGCATCCACGGAGTGGGTTTATGGATCTCTGCCTGAAACCGTCGAGGAAAGTATTATCACAGAAGACACGCATTACGCTCAAAACCCCGACCATCTTTATACTTCATCGAAAATTGCGTCCGAGCTGTTCTGCAAAAATTATCGGGAACTCTATGGTGTGAATTACACCATAATGCGCTACGGCATTCCCTTTGGGGAGCGGGCTCGTCCCGAAACAGTCACTCCCATTTTCATCCGGCGCATCATTCGCAGCGAGCCGATTACGATACACGGAGACGGCAGCCAGTCCAGGCAATTTATTTATGTAAAGGATCTCGCCAAAGGCAATGCAGCCTGCCTCAGCACTGCAGCGGAGAACCAGATCTTTAATCTTAACGGCACCAAAAGAGTGAGTGTCCTCCAGATAGTAAAAACACTGGAGGAAATCCTCGGGAAAAAAGCTACGCTAAACTTCGTTGAGGATCGCAAAGGGAATTTCAAAGGTCGATTTATTTCTTCGGAAAAAGCGGGCGTTCTCTTGGGCTGGTCGCCGGCACTGGAATATGAAGAAGCCATGAAAATGTATGTTGAATGGTTTCTGAAGAATGATTAAAGAAGCCGGAAGCCGGATTATGCTTCCATGTATCGGAACTAAGGAAAAATGAAATATCCTATTGAGTGCCTGGATCGCCGGACTTCGGTCCAGAAAGCAATCCAATTAATTGAAAGAAGCACTTTTGATATAGCCCTGGTTCTGGATGAAAAAGGCTCTTACCTGGGCGGCGTGGCAATGTCGGATCTGCGCCGTCTATTGATCAGCGGAGTGCGCGGAGAGGATGAAATCGGCAATTATCCATTGAAGCACGAGTACAGGCTCACGGAGAAAATATTAGGCGATCGGCGCATGGCAAACAGAATGCTATCCGACATGGAGCTGGTGGGCGTGCATTTTCTTCCTGTTGTAGCACCGGACGGGAGTATCCGCGATATTCTTTCTGCGGATGACATCGGCCGTTTGCATGGATTTTCCAACTCGCGCACTGCCGGACCGGCCCGAAGAGTTTTAGTCGTGGGCGGTGCAGGGTACCTGGGCAGCGTTTTGACCCAAAGGCTGCTACGATGTGGATTCCGCGTGCGGATCCTTGACAGTTTCCTTTATGGTCGGCGATCGCTGGATACGCTGGCGGGTGATGAAAACCTGGAAATAGTGGAAGGAGATCTGCGGAACATCCACACCTGCGTGAACTCCCTCGCCGATATCGATGCGGTTACCTTGCTGGCAGCCATAGTTGGTGATCCTGCATCAAAAATCCGGCCGACAGAAACGATTGAAACCAATGTGCTTGCAGCTCAGGCGCTGGCGTCCGCCTGCAAACTGCACCATATAAACAGATTCCTGTATGCTTCTACCTGCAGTGTGTATGGAGTGGGTGGAAATCTGCTTGATGAAGATGCGCCGCTTAATCCGGTATCTCTGTATGCGCGCACCAAAATCGAATCGGAAAAAATTATTCTTGGGATGGGAGATGATTACTTCAGCCCCACCATCCTGCGCATGGGTACTCTTTATGGATTTTCTCCCCGGATGCGTTTTGATCTCGTTGTCAACACCATGAGCATGAAATCATTCCTGGACCGGAGAATACAGGTTTTTGGAGGGAAGCAGTGGCGTCCACTGTTGGGCGTGGAAGATGCGGCGGACGTATACATCCGATGCCTGGAAGCCAACCTGGAGGAGGTCGGCAACCGTGTCTTTAATGTAGGCTCGGACGACCAGAATTACAGAATTGACGACGTGGCTGAGATTATTGGAAGATCCCTGGGCAATATTCCGATTTTAAGGGACCATTCCAACCTGGATGCCCGGAATTATCGTGTTTGTTTTGCCAGGCTGGCGCAGGCGGTCGGTTTCCAGCCTCAACAGACGATCCAACGGGCTGCCCAGGAAATCTTTGAAAAACTAAATTCCGGTGTTGTTCGCAATCCGACTCAAAAAATATATTATAATCATTATTTCGATTCTGCCGAGGAGTAACGAAGAGGGAGCAGCCTGAGAATTTTTATTCCAGGATTTGCGGAGAGGGTGTTTTTTGGTGTAAAATTCCTCCGGCAACTGAGATTGAAGGGAATCTTCACAGTTGCTGAGGTTATAAGAGATACAGCGCCGACTTAAACATGACCCCAACTCAATACGCATGATAACCCAAACCTCTCACATTGGTGATGAACGTGCGCTGTTTGCGTATATCTGGGGCTTTAAGGGAGAGCAATGCCTGTACGTTTGTTTGTAGGGAACCTTCCCTACGAGATGACTGAACCGGATTTAAGAGAATTTTTCGCACCAGTGGGACCACTCTCGAATGTAATTATTCCCGTGGATCGTGAAACGGGAAAGCGAAGAGGGTTCGCCTTTGTGGAGTTTAGCGACCCGGCTCAAGCCGAGGAAGCAAGCCGCCGTTTAAATAATCAGCCCTATAAAGGGCGCAACATAACAATCAACGAAGCCAGGGCAAGGGAAAGCCGTCCCGATTCAGGGGCTGGTGCTCGATCTCCGATGCGTCCGGCCGGAGTAACTCCGCGGCCGGGCTTTACCCCAAGGCCCTCGTTAGGCAGCTCGGATTTTTCCCAAAATCCGCTGGAAAAAGCGGGACGCTCGGAAAGGCGCCGCAATTTCGGTGCTGACGCAAAGCCTGCGCGCAAGCGCAAACCCAGCTACGGCGTCAAAGGGGAAATGGGTGGCAAAAAGGGCCCAATTCGGGAACGGGTCGGAGGTCAAATCTTCGGCTACGACGGCTACGGCGACGACAAGGATAACGATAACGACAACGACGACGATTATGATGGCACCGATATCGATATGAACGATTCGAAAGAATCGGACGAAGAAGACGCCGTCTAATCTTTATTAAACCGCCAGTTTTTCAGGAAAAAATGAATCCCATCAAGGGACTTAATATTCTTGTGCCTGCCGGACAATCTGCATCGGCATTTGCCTAAAAGCACGACATAATTCGCGTTAGAGTAAACCGTCGCGTATGGCGATGCGACTTAAGGAGGTTCTACCGTTCCGGTGTGCATTCTCCGAGAGCCCTGAAAGGCATGCGCGTCAAGATAAGAGAGAGTAAGTCTAGCGCTGAAAGCGCGGCGCAGCAAAGCCCAAGGCGAAGGCCGCAAAGCGGCTGAAGCCCTGGGATAGGACGCGGAAGAAGAAAAGCCCTGATAGAGCGGTGCACCGTGCCCGCGTCGCCCTTGCAGGGCTCCCTTCACATTCCCTTCTGTACCCAGGGTTTCGGAGCCCGCTACCGCGTGCTCTTTCACCCTGGGCTTTCCTGCATCGCGCCTTCGGCGCTTCTGGCATACTCCTTAGCTCTTTCCACTGAAATTAATAAAATTAATGGGATTGATGCTACCTATTAATAAAACAGTTGAGCGTATCCGGCGAATAAGGATATGCTGTACTCGCTTTGCGCAAGGAGTTTTGCAACATGGAGTAATGTAGTTTCAGATGCTTCAGTGAGCTGCTTTCGATTGGTTCGTTCCTCCCGAATTCCGAATGGATTGAATCAGCAATGATAACAGCGGCTAAGCGGTATTTATCTCATGGATGCGGTGTGTGCTCCTGAGATAAGGAGTTTAATAATGTCAAAAGTCATAACGGCTCAGGAAGCGGCTATGTTAATCCAGGATGGCGTGACCATTGGCGCCAGCACCCAGGGATTGTCCGGCTGGGCCGAAGAAATAGCAATTGCCATTGAAGAAAGATTCCAGCAATCCGGGCACCCCAGAAATATTACTTTGGTGCATAGCTGCACCTGCGGAGATTACAAGAAAAGGGGAACCACCCGCCTGGGCTATGAAGGGTTGACAAAAAGGCTCATCTGCGGCCACACGTTGACTTCGCCCAACATGATCAGTCTTATCGAGAAAAACAAGATTGAATGCTACCTGCTGCCGCAGGGAGTAATCTGCCAGCTATGGCGGGCAATCGCGGGCAAAAAGATTGGAGTGATTACTTCCGTCGGGCTTGGCACGTTCGTTGATCCGAGGATTGATGGCGCAAAAATCACTTCCATAACAAAAGAAGATCTTGTCTCTGTCATCGAAGTCAACGGGCAAGAGCAGTTATTCTATAAGCCTTTTCCAATTGACGTGGCGCTTATTCGCGGAACTGTGGTGGACGAAAATGGAAATCTCAACATGGACAACGAGCCTGTCATAATGGAAGCGCTTCCACTCGCCATGGCTGCAAAAAACAGCGGGGGAATTGTAATAGCCCAGGCGCAGGACTTGGCTATGGCGGGCACTCTTCATCCCAAGAGCATTAAAGTTCCCGGGACTTTGATCGACTTCGTTGTGATCGCCAAACCCGAAAATCACCACCAGACTCAGCAGACTTATTTCAATCCGGTTCTGGCCGGGCATATCAAAGTGCCGATGAGTGGGATTCCCCAAATTGCCCTGGATGCCCGAAAAGTTATTGGCCGGCGTGCCACAATGGAACTCTCGGCCGGCGATGTGATCAATTTGGGAGTGGGTATTCCCGCAGTGATTCCCAGCGTAATTGCCGAAGAAGGACTGACAGGCAAAGTCACGACAACGACAGAGTTGGGTGTGTTCGGAGGCATTCCGACCATCGGCTTGGACTTCGGAGGCGCCCTGAATGCGGAGGCAATGATTGAACATGCCTCCATGTTTGATTTTTACGACGGCGGCGGGCTGGACGTGACTTTTGTCGGCCTGGCTCAGACGGATAAAAACGGCGATGTCAACGTCAGCAGGTTCGGCAAACGAGTCGCGGGTCCGGGCGGATTTATCAATATAACCCAGAATTCCCAAAAGGTCGTTTTTTGCGGAATGTTCACCATGGGGTCGGAAGAAGTCGTGGAAAACGGCAAACTTCACATCACCAAGGAAGGGATCGGAAAGAAGTTCATTGAACGGGTTGAGCAGATCACGTTTAGCGGCGAATTTGCCCAGCGCAAAAAGTTCCCGGTTCTGTTTGTTACCGAAAGAGGAGTTTTCAAACTGGAGAACAAAGAGCTCATCCTGACCGAGATTGCGCCAGGCGTGGATCTGGAACGGGACATTCTCGGAATGATGGAATTTAAACCCCGAATATCTCCTGATTTGGTGAGCATGGATGAAACAATGTTCCTGCCTAAATGGGGAAAGTTGAAGGAATCGCTCGAGAAAAAATCGGCTGGCCAATACAAAAACGAATTTGAATTAGTCGCCGCAGAATAGAGTTTTCCCGCTCACGGTTTAACATTCCCTAAACCCTGAGCGGGGAACTCTGAAATGATAACGGTTCTTATCCAAAAAACCGACCCCGATACCGACCCCGACAAATCAGAACTGGGAACCTTAAATCGATTTTCGATGACGGCCACTGTTTTTAGTAGTAAGGTGATAGGCGCGGCTAATCGGGAATCCGGACAGGGTATTCCCAGAATCGATCCAATTTTTTTCGAAAAAGGAGGTCATGTGAGCCTCAATCCGTCACGAAGGCAGTTTTTGCAGGCGGGCCTTGCCCTTCCGGCAGCCAGCTTGGTCTCACCGAATTTCCAGGGGTCTGCGTCTACGGCTCCTCCAAAGATCGTTTACAGAACTCTGGGCAAAACCGGATTAAAAGTTTCAGCCATGGGGTACGGCATTGGATTTAAGCCGGTTCCCGAAGTTGTGGCACGTGCCCTCGAACTGGGCATCAATTATTTTGACACCTCCCGGGATTACGGCGACAGCGAAAGCATATTTGCAGGCGTCCTCAAGAAAGGGATTGTACCGAGAAATAAAATTCATATAGCCACCAAATCCCCTTCCAGGAAAAAAGCGGATATTCTAAACGATCTGGACACAAGCCTGAAGGCCTTGGGAACGGATTACGTGGATATCTGGCACTTGCATGCCAGAGATACACCATCGGCTATTCCGGATGAAGCTCTGGAAGCTATGGCTGCCTGCAAAAAGTCGGGGAAGGCGCGCTTCCTTGGTTTCAGCTGCCATGATCCGAAAAACATGGTCGACTTCCATATTAAATCCGAAGTTTTTGATGTTATGCAGACCACTTACAGCTGGCCCATTGGTTCCTATTACCGCGACGAGGCGGTCAAGAAATTGGCTGCAGCAGGAAAAGGTATTATAGCGATGAAAGTCGTGGTTGGGCTGACAGGCCTGCACCTGAAGGGTTTCGACAATCCGCCGGCCAGCAAAGAGCAGGAAGGCCCGCTTGCAGGCATCAAATGGGTTTTGAAAAACCCTGC
The DNA here is from genome assembly GCA_023265215.1 of Acidobacteriota bacterium. Taxonomy (GTDB): domain Bacteria; phylum Acidobacteriota; class UBA6911; order UBA6911; family UBA6911; genus UBA6911. The sequence continues at coordinate 948 of JAHFUH010000261.1, read as the reverse complement.
AATAGGAACAACCGTTCCATTCATGCAGAAGGTTTCGGAACTTGAGATGAATATCAGGGCAATGTCCGAAGATTTCACTCCGGCAGACGAAAAACTCCTCTACGTAATGAACGAGCAAATCCGTCCGCTGTATTGTCGGATGTGCTACGAATGCAAAGGGGAATGTCCGAAGGGCATGCCCGTGACGGACGTGCTGCGTTACCTGGCATACAACGACTTTGCCGGGAATTATCATCAGGCCCTTGCGAATTTTAGAAATCTGCCGAGTGAAATTCGCGAGGTGCGTTGCAGCGACTGCTCCAGTTGCGCTATCAAGTGTCCCAATGGGGTTGCGGTCCGGGATCGCCTGATGAGGGCGCAGCAGCTTTTGGCATAAGTCTTTTTGAGTCCTGGAGGCTTTGAGTCCTGGCGTTGTTTTTTCAAGGCTCAAAGCCTTCGGCGTCTCCGAACATAAGGAGAATTGAAATGAAGATCAGTTGCTTGCTTGGCAGCCCGCGCCAAAAAGGAAACAGCGCTGCAATTGCCGGCCGGTTTACCCAAACTGCAGCAAGCCTGGGCGCCGAAGTTGAGAATATCGAATTGAACCAGCTTGTTTATCGCGGGTGCCAGGGCTGCATGTCCTGCAAAACAATTTCCGATAACTGCGTGCTGGTGGATGGCTTGTCGGATGTTTTGGAGTCACTGAAGAAAGCGGATGTTGTTGTTATGGCGATGCCCGTTTACTGCTCAGATGTTCCCGGCCAGGTAAAATGTTTTTTGGACCGAACCTTTTCATATCTTAAGCCCGGATATCTCTCCGAGGGGAGCCCTTCGCGCGTTCCGGCAGGCAAGAAGCTTGTGTTTATCATCACCCAGGGCGCTCCTGTCGAAAGTCTCTTTGCTGAAATTCCCAGAAAATACCAGGATTTCCTGAAGCGTTCGATGGCGTTTGGGGAAACGTATTTGATC
>JAHFUH010000012.1 GCA_023265215.1 Acidobacteriota bacterium | reverse complement strand
ACCTTTCTGAAGAGGATGTGAGCCTTTGCGTGCTTCGCCCGAGCGGCAAAGAAGAGCATTTTGAGCTAAGCCTGTCCGACGGAGACAGTCTGGGTGTAAAGGTTGAGGATTTCCGGACGAAAACGTGCAACAACTCTTGTGTGTTTTGCTTTATAAGCCAGCTTCCACCCGGCGTTCGTCCTGCCTTGAAGCTCAAGGATGACGATTACCGGCTTTCCTTCCTTCATGGAAATTACATCACACTGACAAATCTGCGGGATAAGGAGCTGGACAGGATTCTTGAACAGCGGCTGTCGCCGTTATACGTATCGGTACACGCAACGGATCCCAAATTGCGAACTCGCGTTCTGGGCCGCCGGGAAACAGATGACTTCGACAGGAAAATAAGGAAGCTGACGGACGGCAATATCCGGATTCATTGCCAAATAGTTCTGATGCCGGGAATCAATGACGGCAAAAATCTGGAAAAGACCGTGTTCGACTTATTTGGGCTTCATCCTGGAGTGGAATCTGTTGCCATCGTGCCCTTGGGTTTGTCCGGTCACGGAGCGCCTAGAGAGAAATTGAAGCCGGTTACTCCCGGCTTTTGCCGCAAAGTGGTTCATCAAGCCGCCCCTTGGCAGGATTTTTTCCGCGCTCAAACCGGCAAAACATTCGCTTATCTTGCCGACGAATTCTACCTGCAGGGAGGAGAGAATCTTCCAGGGAGCGAATACTACGACGACTTTGCTCAAATTGAAGACGGCATAGGCATGGTCCGCTCATTTCTGGACGAATTTGAAACGGAGCTGGCGAAACGTCACAAACGATTAATTCCGGTCCGTGGCACAATTGCGACCGGAACGCTTTTTTTCGAGACGTTGCAGAAAAGCATGGACCGGCTCAACAAGAAATTCGGGACTCAGTTGCAGGTCTGTGCAGTAGAAAACAAATTTATGGGAAAAAGCATCACAGTCGCAGGATTACTCGGCGGTGAAGAGATCGCAGCCGCACTCGCAGGAAGAAAAACTGGAGATTTCGTTATAGTGCCGAGCGAGGCGATCTCGCGCACAGACAGAATTTTTGTGGACGATTTATCTCTTCAAGACCTGTCTGAGCGCATCGGGAAGCCTGTTTACCCGGGCGGAAAAACTGTGCATGATTTTTTCCGGCTATTGCTTGAGATTGGCCGGCGCCAAGAGCCTGGAGTCTGAAGAATGGAATTGTCGGAGCTGCTTCTTAAGATCGTGCTTCAAACTTAAAACTCCAAACTGCTTGTAATCCGCGCCTCTCTCTTGCAGAATTTATGCCCGCGACTGAATTTGAAAAGAATTTCGTGAATATTGATTCTGTTCGCTTTCAAAATGGGAGATGACGGCAATGGCCAGAATAATCCAGGGAAAGCTGGAAGCAAGAGGCAGTCGTTTTGCTATTGTGATCAGCCGATTTAACTCATTCATCAGCGACCGATTGCTTTCCGGGGCATTAGATGCGTTGGAACGGCATGGGGCTTCTCAAGAAGACATCAGTATCGTCTGGGTACCTGGAAGCTTTGAAATCCCTCCTATAGCAAAAAGACTCGCACTCTCTCAAAAATATGACGCGGTAATCTGCCTCGGTGTTCTTTTGCGGGGTGAGACGCCGCATTTCGAATACCTGTCATCCGCAGTCACAAAAGAGCTTGGAACCATCGGGCTCGAAACCGGAATCCCGGTGATTAACGGGGTTCTGACATGCAATACCATGGAGCAGGCCGTCGATCGGGCCGGACTCAAAACGGGCAACAAAGGTTTTGACGCCTGTGTGACTGCAATAGAAATGATCGAATTAATCAAGCAGCTATAAGGATACATGGGAATTCGAAGAGATGCGCGTGAATGCGCGCTCCAGATGTTATACGAGTATGATGTCGGCAAACACTCGCGGGATGAAATTCTGCGCACATTCTGGCAGATGAATGAGAATCCCGAAAAAGTCCGCGATTTCGCCAACCAGCTGTTCGACGGAACTATCCAGCGGCTGAAGGAAATCGACAGAGTGATCCAGCAGCATACAAAGCATTGGCGGCTCAGCAGGATGGCGGCCGTAGATAGAAATGTGCTCCGCCTCGCGGTATTTGAGTTCTTGTCCGGAGGGAAAACGCCGGAAACCGTGGTAATAAACGAAGCTCTTGAAATCGCCAAGAAGTTCTCAACGCAGGAGTCGGCTCAATTCGTAAACGGCATTCTGGACAGCATCAAAATCGAAATACTCGAGAAGGGACAAATGGGTGATGGAAAACCAGACTAACCTCCTGGAACAACGTCGTCATAAGCTGGCAGAGCTGAAACGCCTGGGCTACGATCCCTACCCACACAAATTTGACTATACCCATACCATAGGCCAGATCAGGACGGAACTGGAAGCATTCAACCACGACGAACTCCAGGAAAAAAAAGTCACAGTGCGAGTCTGTGGCAGGATTATGTCGCTTCGCCCTCAGGGCAAAGCGGGCTTCATGGATATTTCGGACGGCGAGCATCGAATCCAGGTTTATGTTCGCAAAGATACTGTGGGACCCGAAAATTTCGAGCTTTTTCAGCTGTTTGACCTTGGAGATATTATCGGGGCAGAAGGCCCAGTTTTCAGAACCCGTACCAACGAGCTTACGGTGGCCGTTACCAAGGTGCATCATTTGTCCAAAAATCTCCTGCCGCTGCCTGAGAAATGGCATGGGCTCACCGATGTGGAGACCCGGTTCCGCCAGCGATATGTGGACTTGATCGTAAATCCTGACGTAAGGTCTGTTTTCGTAAAGCGCAGCAAGATTATCCGGGAAATCCGAAATTTCCTGGATGATCGTGGATACCTGGAAGTGGAAACGCCGGTGCTTCAGACAATCGCCGGCGGCGCGCTGGCCAGACCCTTCCGCACCCATCACAATGCCCTGGACATCGAGCTTTATCTGAGAATCGCGCTGGAGCTGTACCTGAAACGCCTGATCGTGGGCGGCATTTCGAGAGTTTATGAATTGAGCCGCATATTCCGGAACGAGGGGGTTTCCACTCATCACAATCCGGAATTCACCATGCTGGAGTTCTATCAGGCTTATAGTGATTATAGGGATTTGATGGATCTTTCCCAGGAGTTGATTACGAGCCTTGCTGAAAAAATCACCGGTTCGCGCCAGGTGAAATTTCAGGAACATATCCTCAACTTTGATTCATGGCAGCGATTTTCGATGAAAGAGGCAATCTTTCGATTCTGGCCGGATTCTGCACCCAAACCCAATGAAGAAGACTTCCTTTCGGTCAAAAAGCTTCGCACGCTGGCCGCTTCGATTCATGCCCATTACGAGCTGACGGATGGCCCCGGCAAGCTTCTCGCAACCCTGTTTGAAACGGTGGCAGAGGATCATTTGATCCAGCCCACAATAATTTACGATTACCCAGCCGAGGTCTCGCCTTTGTCAAAGAGAAAAGCGGACGACCCTACGACTGTGGAAAGATTCGAGCTTTATATAGCAGGAATGGAAATTGCCAACGCCTATTCGGAGCTGAATGATCCGGCCGAACAGAAGGCTCGTTTCGAGGAACAGCTTAACGCTCGTGGACGCGGAGATGAAGAGGCGCACGATATGGATGCGGACTATGTTCGGGCTCTCAGCTACGGCATGCCGCCGACTGCAGGAGAGGGTATCGGCATTGACCGGCTGACTATGGTTCTAACCGATTCGATATCCATTCGAGATGTCATTCTGTTCCCTTTGCTCCGTCCGGAGCAGGTGGAATAAAAAAGCAGAAGCCAGAAGCCAGGAGCCGGAAGCCAGGAGCCAGAATAGCCATTCGGATTATCGGCAATCGGCTTTTAATGGATCCTATAGCATTGGTGTTTCACGAATCTCTTCGATAGTAGTTCTTCCGGCTTCCGGCTTCTGGCTTCTTAAATTTATGAAATTCGAACTCTTCATAGCCTTCCGCTACCTGCGGGCAAGGCGCAAGCAGACAATGGTTTCGGTAATCTCGGCTATATCCGTGCTGGGGATCACGGCCGGCGTCATGGCGCTGGTAATCGCCCTTGCGCTCTCAACGGGTTTCAAGGAGGATATCCAGGGCAAAATCCTGGGCGCCACATCGGCGATAAATCTGCTTCGTATTGATGGAACTCCCCTACTTGACTACAAACAGCTTTTGGCAAGAATCGGCCCTACGCCCCACGTAACGGGAAGTGCGCCTGCCATTTTCAATCAGGTATTTATTGCCAGCGCCAGTTCAAACAGGGGGGCTGCTCTTAAAGGAATTGATCCCGCCCAGGAAAAACAGGTATCCGACTTCTTCTCCCACATAGTTTTGGGAAATCCCGATGCGCTCCAGCGTAGTCCGGATAGCGATGACAAGCCTGCCGTTGAAAATATTATGATAGGAAAGGAGATGGCCAGAGCTTTAGGAGTGAAGATAGGCGACCGGCTAAGAGTCATTTACCCGATGGGGAGATTGACCCCGCTCGGAATGACCGCTTCTGAAAAACCCTTTCGCGTCGGCGCCATTTTCGAATCCGGCCTTTTCGACATTGACGCCAACTGGGCGTATGTCCACATGGATTCCACCCGGCGGCTATTTTCGTTCCCTATGGGATCTGCCTCATTCTTGCAATTTAAAACCGACAATCTCGACAGGGTGGATCCGATTGCAGATGAGATTCGCACTAAAGCAGGGCCAGGATTTATAACCACAACTTGGGCTGAAATCAACAAACCCCTGTTCTCTGCTTTGAAGCTCGAAAAAATGGTCCTGTTTCTCACAATCGGTCTGATCGTTTTAGTTGCCGCACTGAACATCGTAACCACATTGATCATGATGGTTCTGGAAAAGCAGGGGGATATTGCCATTCTTACCGCCATGGGAGCGACCGCTAAAACAATTCACAAGGTATTTCTGTTTCAAGGATTAATCATCGGCTTCATCGGAACAGTAGTGGGAGATTTTTTGGGGATCACCATCAGCTGGATTCTGAATAATTACAAACTGATCAGGCTGGAAGCGGAGATTTACAGCATTCCTTATGTTCCGTTCCATGTCGAGATCTGGGATGTGGTTTTGGTTTCGATGACCGCCATTCTAATAAGCTTTCTGGCAACGATATACCCTGCTCGAAATGCGGCGAAGCTGGATCCGGTAGAGGTCCTGCGTTATGAGTGAGCTCCTTGAAATATGCGGGTTGAGCAAAAGCTATAGGTCCGGTGATCAGCAGCTTGAAGTCCTGGCAAACCTTTCGTTGTCGCTGCAGGAAGGGGCGATGATCGCGGTCACGGGAGTATCAGGCTCCGGCAAGAGCACTTTGCTGCATCTGATCGGAGGGATGGATCGGCCGGATCAAGGTTCGGTCAAAGTGCTGGACCGCGAGATCTTTGATCTGAACCCCATGGAGCTATCCGCTTTCCGAAACAGGACTATCGGGTTCGTCTTTCAATTCCATCACCTTTTGCCCGAATTCACGGCGCTGGAAAACGTCATGATGCCGCTGCTTGTAAGGGGAGAGGCACCGCCGGATGCAGTCAAATCAGCCAAAACCATGCTGGAGGATGTAGGATTGGCGAAACGGTTCAGCCATCGCCCGGGCGAATTGTCCGGCGGAGAACAGCAGCGAGTGGCGCTGGCACGAGCCCTGGTAGGCAAACCGCTCCTTTTGCTTGCAGATGAGCCTACCGGGAATCTGGACCCGAAAACAGGAGAATCCATCGGTGGTCTCTTTCGAGAGCTGCACTCCAAACACCGACTGACATCCATTCTCGTAACTCACAACGAGCGTCTCGCCCATCTCTGTGCCCGAATTTACCGCCTTGAAAAAGGCCAACTGATTTACGATTGACGATTGACGATTGCACCCATACTAAAATGAAATGGCCGCTCGATTGGTGTATGCGTCCAATCGTCAATCGTAAATCGTCAATCGTAAATCAGTTTGGGCCTTTACAGCGTTTCCGGTCTGTCCGTATAATACTGTTGTTATTGGGGTGCGAGCGCTATCCTATGTTCGAAAAGTATACCGAGAAGGCCAGAAGAGTCATATTCTTCGCGCGTTACGAGGCAAGCCAGTTCGGAAGCCCGGCAATCGAAACTGAGCATTTGCTCCTTGGACTGATTCGTGAGGACAAAAATCTTACCAGCCGCTTTTTTCCAAAGAGCAATGCGACGATCCAGGATATCCGCAAGGAGATTGAAGGCCGCACGCTTGTGCGGGACAAGGTATCAACCTCGGTAGAAATCCCGTTATCAGAGGAAAGCAAACGCGTTCTGAACAATGCAGCCGATGAATCAGAGCGCCTTTCCCACAAGCACATTGGCACGGAACACATCCTTCTGGGATTGCTCCGGGAGGATAAATCGATAGCGGCGGACATTTTAAGAGAGCATGGGCTTCGCCCGGGAATGGTCCGCGAGGAATTAAGCCATGGCTCTGCCGAGAAGCATATGCAGAACCGGTCAAAGGAGCCTCTGAGTTTAGTTGAGTTTTCACGGGATCTCACAGAGGCTGCGAGCAATGAATCCTTAGATCCGCTGATAGGACGGGAAACAGAGATCGAGCGGATGATCCAGATTCTATGCAGGAGGACCAAAAACAATCCGGTACTCATTGGCGAGCCGGGAGTGGGCAAGACCGCCATAGTGGAGGGGTTGGCTCAAAGAATAACAGGTGGACAGGTGCCTCCGCAGCTGTCCGATAAAAAAATCCTGGCGCTGGACATTTCGTTAATCGTGGCCGGGACGAAGTATCGAGGTCAGTTTGAAGAGCGGCTGAAGACAATAATGAAAGAACTGGTTGAAAACAGGAACCTTATTGTCTTTATAGACGAACTCCATACCCTGGTTGGGGCAGGATCCGCCGAAGGTTCTCTGGATGCAGCAAACATTCTGAAACCGGCGCTATCCCGCGGCGAGATTCAATGCATAGGCTCGACGACTCCCTACGAATATCGCCGTTCGATAGAAAAGGACCGCTCACTGGAACGCCGATTCCAGGCAATCAAGGTGGCACCTCCATCCGAACCGGAAAGCGTTACAATCCTCAATGGGATCAAGGAAAAATACGAGAGTTTCCACCAACTCCAATATACGGACGAAGCGCTTCAGGCTTCTGTTTACCTGTCAAACCGCTACATCCCCGACCGCTTCCTGCCGGACAAGGCAATTGACTTGATCGATGAAGCGGGAGCTCGGGTAAAACTACGGACTACGTCCGTCCCTGAAGAGATGATCAACATTCAAAGGCGGATCCGAGTAATTGACAGCCGGATCGAAAATGCAATTTCGGAGCAGGAATTCGAAAAAGCCGCGCGTTACAGGCTCGAAGAGGATATGGAGCAGGAAAACCTCCAGGTTATTCGCGAACGCTGGAAACTCAAAACTACAACGCCCCTTAAGGTAACGAGGGAAGACATTGAAGAAGTGATCGCCAAATGGACGGGAATCCCATTATCTTCGCTTCAAGAAGAGGAAATGTCCAAGCTTCTTCGCATGGAGGAGGAACTGCATAAGCGGATTATCAGCCAGGACCGCGCGATCAGCGCGCTAAGCAAGGCAATCCGGAGATCCCGCGCAGGCCTCAAATCGCCCAAACGCCCCGTGGGCTCCTTCCTGTTTTTGGGGCCGACAGGCGTTGGTAAGACTGAAATGGCCCGATCACTTGCCGCCTTCCTGTTTGGAAGTGAAAATGCACTGATCCGGCTCGACATGTCGGAATATATGGAAAAGCACTCCGTGTCCAAGCTGATCGGATCACCACCAGGCTATGTAGGGCATGAAGAAGGCGGTCAGCTGACTGAAAAAGTTAAACGCAACCCTTACTCGGTTCTGCTTCTGGATGAAATTGAAAAGGCTCATCCGGACGTTTACAACATCCTGCTGCAGGTATTCGAGGACGGGCAGTTGACCGATTCGCTCGGCAACGCTATCGATTTTAAAAACGCCATTATCATCATGACGTCCAACATAGGAGCCCGGTACCTTGAAAAACGCGGCCATATGGGATTCCACAGCACCACGGAAGCGGATGCGCGGCGGATGGAAGAACTCATCCACTCCGAAGTGAAACGAATTTTCAATCCTGAGTTCCTCAACCGGTTGGACGAGATCATCCTTTTTGAGTCTCTGAACGACGAAGATCTTGGGAAGATCGTGGATCTGCTTATCAGCACAGTCAACGAAGTGATGAAGCAGAAGAAGCTTTCCATTGTTCTGCGCCCGGAAGTAAAAGAATGGATTGTCAATAAAACCTGTCATGACCGGTCTTATGGCGCCCGTCCTCTCAGGCGGGCAATTCAGAAATATATCGAGGATCCGCTCTCTGAAGGCATAATTCAAAATCGGGTCAAGCCCGATTCAATGCTGGAGATCTACCTGGAAAACGATGCTCTTTATTACGTTTACAGTGGAGAACCGATCGAATCCGGCATCAGATTAGCCATCTAGAGGCTCATCCGGAAAGCCCCTTTTAATAAATCCGTGCGTTGAAAACAAAGGGCTTATGGTTTGACAAACTGCTATAAACCCGGTTTCCGGATGAGCCTCTAGTGTCTATTGGTATCTTTGAGCTTTGGAGTTGCTCTAAAGTATCTCTAAGACTCAAAGGCTAAAAAATTTTTCGAACTCTGCTCAAACAATGGAGTCTATAGCTGGAGCCTTGTTCGTTTAGAATTAGGCTATGACTGGATTTCGTTGCCGGTTTTCTCTAAGATAAGGTGTTTATTTCGGGCTGGAGGATGGATGGCTAAGTCAGCAAAATTGGGAATCGGATTCCTGGGATTTCTCCTTTTAGCTTCCGGGGTTCTCGCACAGCAAACCTCAAGACCCACGATCGAGCTAATCAATGTGCGAGGCAATCGACGGATTAATCTGGAAACGTGCCGTTTTTACATTCAATCCAGGGAAGGCGATCCTTATGACCCGGCTCGTCTCGAATACGATCTGCGCTCACTCTACAAAGCCAATTTCTTCGAAAACATCGAGGTCCAGGAAAGCGATGGCGATGCGGGTAAGATAATTACCTTCATCGTGAAGGAGAAACCGCTGATTCGAGCGATCGAATATGTCGGAAACAAGTCATTCACCGAATCCAACATTCTTGATGAATTCAAGGAACGGAAGGTGGGACTCACGGTCGATAGCCAGTATGAACCGTCCAAAATAAGAGCCGCGGAACGATCGCTCAAGAACTTGATGATCCAAAACGGGAAACCGCTGGGGACGGTCCATTCAGAAATAGAAAAAATTCCACCCTCCAGCGTGCGCGTGCGGTTTGTCATGGATGAGGGAACCAAGGTCAGGATCGGCAAAATACGTTTTGTCGGAAACAGGCTTTTCAGCGAATCAACCTTGAAAGACGCCCTTAAAATGAACAAGGAACACAGTATTTACACGATGTTCAAGGGCACCGACAAATATCATTCGGAAAAGCTGGAGTACGATCTCGAAGTAAATCTTAAGGCCTATTACCAGGAACGCGGCTACATGCAGGTTCAAATCGGGCAGCCGGTGACCCGCATTTTTGAGGGACCGCGCGGCGTCATCCCCATGATTCGAAAGACGCGTGAGCAGTTTTTTATTGAGGTTCCCATAGATGCCGGAGATCAGTTCCACATCGGCAAGCTTGAATTGCAGAACTGCGGCATTCTGGATTGCGGAAAATTAGTAACGGTGTTCGGGATGCACAAGGGGGACATCGCCAACTATAAGAGAATCAAGGATACGCTCGAGAATATCAAAAAGCTTTATGGGAACCTGGGTTATATCAACTGGTCCTATCTGCCCGAATACAAAACCGACAACAAGAATAAAACTATTGATATCAATTTTGATTTTCAGCCGGACAAGCAGTTCTTTGTTCACCGCATCAATTTCGCCGGAAACACAAAAACGCGCGACAAGGTAATGCGACGTGAATTTGTTTTGGAGGAGGGGAAGATTTTCAGCAGTGCAGCGCTGGACGCCTCCGTCATGAGATTAAACCAGCTTGGCTATTTTGATAAAATCGAAGAGAAGGATTATGAAGTAAAGCCGGATGACAAAACCGGTCTTGTGGACGTGAATGTAAAAGTCAAAGAGAAAAGCCAGAGATCCATTGGATTTACCGGGGGCGTAAGCGGTATCTCGGGAAGCTTTCTGGGAGTGAACTACGCCGACAATAATTTTATGGGCCGGGGAGAAAACCTGGATGTCAGCTTTACCGGCGGCACTCGCGAAACCAACTTTAACGTTTCGTTTACCGAACCCTACCTTATGGATACGCGATGGAGCATGGGAGTTCAGCTGTTCGATCAGCGTTTTCGCTACGACACTTACAGCGCCTACGGAATTACGAATTTCTATACCGGCCAGCCAACGGAGCTGTTCACGCAGAAAACTGCAGGCACGACTGTGACTTTTAGCCGGCGTTTGGGCCACGGCTACTGGTCCTTGGCAAGCAGTTACACATTTCAGGATATTGGGATATCCAATATAGCGCCAGGATTCGAGACATTTGCACTTGGCCAGTTCACAGGATTCACAACATCATCGAATCCCCAGGATGTGTTGACCGGCATTATCCGCAGCGAAATCACGCCAGCCATGAGCTACAACTCAACAAACAGCTATTTCAATCCGTCGCGCGGAACAAGCATGAATTTATCCTTGGGAATCTCCGGCGGGGCTCTGGGTGGCGATTTCAGCATGATTAAGCCGTCGATTGAAGTCCGTCATTTCTTCCCTGATAAATGGCTTACTCATGGGCGAAACGTATTCGGATTTCGCTTTATGAGCCAATACATCCAAGCCTACGGCAATTCAAGCATTCCATTTTTTGAAAGGTCCTTTATCGGCGGGGAAAATACGATCCGTGGATTTGACATTCGTTCGATCAGCCCTTTAGCGATCTCCTCAACGCCACAGTTTGACTCGAACGGAAATCCTGTGATTGATCTCAAGACAGGATTGCGCAAAGTCAACAGCACCATCATTTCGATTGGCGGCGATACTACCGGGGTATTCAATTTTGAGTACCGCATACCTATTGCCGGTCCGCTGTCTCTGGCGCCTTTTTACGACATGGGCATATCGCACGTTTCCAGGACGCAATCGCTCGGGGATTTCGGGGCCAGCAGGATTGACATTGTCAGCTCAACCAACAATACATTTCGGAGTTCGACGGGTTTGGAAGTACAGTTTGTTCTACCCGTCATAAGTGCGCCTATCCGCTTAATTTTCGCATACAATCCCATGATCCTCCAGGACACGATCATGGTGGGCAACACCCCCCTTAGTTTGAAGGAGCCCCGCAGAAACATTAGATTCACAGTCGGAAGAAGCTTCTAATTCCTCTTTGCCGGCGCCGGGAACTGTAGTAACTTTTGTTGTTTTGGGTGATGCTTTAGAATGCTTAGCCCGGATTATTCATGAAGGTTCGTAGCGAGGCGGCGCAGACGGGCATGGATACAAGGCGCGCGACGAGAGGATTCCGTAGGCGTACTCGACAGTACGTCGGGGAATCCGACCGAGCGCAACGCAGTAGACATGCCCGGATCTGCCGCCGCAGTAGAAGCTTCATAAATAATCCGGGTTAAGGGCAATTCGTTCAGATTCAAACGGAATATCCGGATTGAATTCAAAGGAGAACAGAGTCAATGATCCGATTAATAACGCGCGTTCTTTTCGCCGCTCTATGGCTGCCAATGATAGGCATGGCACAGACTTCCGCACCAGCGCCCGCTGCTCAGCCTTTCCCTTCCGCACCCGTAAAAATAGCCTGGATCGACCTCGATTCAGCTATTTTCACATGTGATCAGGGAAAGAAGGAATTTGCAGACCTGCAGAAAACTCTGGATGCAAAAAAAACCGAGATGGATAACATGCGCAAAGAAGTCGACAATCTGCAGAATCAGATCAACGTGCAAGGTCCCAAACTCACGGATGACGCGCGTACGGATTTGGAAGATCAGCTTGAAGCCAAGAATACAAACCTCCAGCGCTTTCAACAGGACGCACAGAAAGACATTGATGCCCGCCGCCAGCGTATCGGAAACACCATCGGAAAAAAAATGCTGCCGGTCATCGAAAAGGTTGCAAAAGAGAAATCCCTCGGCGCAGTTCAAATATACAACCCGAACCGCGATGGCTTCGTGGATCCGTCCCTTGTCATAACCGATGAAATTGTGAAGGCTTACAATCAAGCCTACGCGGCAAGCGCTGCTAAAGCCCCGGAAAGCACAACGCCTCCCAAAAAATAATAAATTCATTTTGCTGCCGGCTATTCCCTCATTCGGTATGATAAGGGAATAGCCGCTCCATTTTTTCCGAGGCGCGATGGAAGACCGGTACCCTATCCAGCGGATCAACGAAATATTAAAAGTTCTGCCCCAACGCTACCCGTTTCTGCTGGTTGATAGAATTCTGGAAACCGATGGCTCAACGCGCATGGTCGGCCTTAAGAACGTCACCATCAACGAGCCTTTCTTCCAGGGCCACTTCCCGGAGAACCCCATCATGCCCGGTGTGCTTTTGGTTGAAGCACTGGCACAGGTGGGAGTGGTCCTTTTATTCGGCAGCGACCAGGCCAGGGACTCTAAACTGGTCTACTTCTCTGGTATAGATAAATGCCGCTTTCGACAGCCTGTGGTCCCAGGCGATCAACTCAGGATAGAAGTAACGGTCCTGAAGCAGCGAGAGCGCTACTATAAAATGAAAGGCCAAGCTCTCGTGGATGGCAACTTGGCCGTTGAAGCGGAATTATCCTGCTCGGTGGTCGATCGCAGCTGACCAGGGAGCACAGAACATTCTTTGAATCCGAATGCCCATACACCCTACTACAATTGTCGACAGAACTGCTGAAATCTCCACACAAGCCACTATTGGCCCCTACTGTGTCATTGGACCGCAGACCATAATCGCAGATGGCGTCACGCTGGATTCCCATATCAATATTGATGGATGGACCACAGTCGGCAGCGGCAGCCATTTTTACAGCCACTGCTCCGTTGGAACCGATCCACAGGATCTCAAGTACAAAGGAGAACCCACGCGCCTGGAGATCGGAAAAGATAACGTCTTTCGCGAATTCGCAACCCTCAATCGCGGCACCAGGGGAGGCCATGGCGTCACCGTTGTCGGAAGCAATAATTTTTTCATGGCCTATAGCCATGTGGCTCACGATTGCTGCGTGGGGAACAGCGTTATTATGGCAAACGCAGCCACCCTCGCCGGGCACGTCACTATTGGAGATCATGCGACCGTAGGTGCTTTTTCGGCTGTTCATCAATTCTGCAGAGTGGGCCCACACGCCTTCATAGGCGGCTTTTCGGTCGTTACGCGCGATGCACTCCCATTTATCAAGACCGTCGGTGAACGCAACCAGGCAAAAATTTATGGCATCAACACGCTGGGTTTGCAGCGCAAGGGTTTCTCGGAGCAGGCCATCAAAGAACTGAAACAGGTTTACAGAGTGCTCTTCCGTTCGCAAATGAATACCGGCGATGCTCTCGCTAAGATAAGCGATCAGCAATGGTCAGCGCCCGAAGTATCCACGTTGCTTGAGTTCATTAAAAGCTCGGAGCGGGGATTCATCCGCTAGCATCGGATCTGAAATCATGGCTGGTGAAAAAGACAAGTACGGGTTGATTGCGGGAAATGGGCGCTTTCCTTTTATGGTTCTGCAATCCGCACGACAGCAAAAAATCGAAATGGTTGTCGCCGCGATTAAAGAGGAAGCTTCCACTGAGATCGATCAATGCGGATTCCCGGTTCATTGGCTGGGCCTGGGGGAGCTGGGAAAACTTATACGGGTTTTTAAAAAATCCGACGTCCGCAAAGCGATTATGGCAGGACAGGTAAAACACGTTCAGATATTTGGTTCTTCCTTGCCGGATTTCACGATGATTCGCATGCTGGCCGGATTGAAACAGAAAAATACGGACTCACTCATCGGAGGTGTTGCCCGGATTTTGGAAGAATCCGGCATTTCTGTTGTGGATTCCACCACCTTTCTCAAGCCGCACATGATGCCCAGAGGGGTTCTGACGCGAAGAGGGCTGAACGCTTCGGAGCAATCAGACGTAGACTATGGACGACCGATCGCCCACCGGATAGCATCGATGGATATAGGCCAGACGATTGTCGTAAGGGATCGGGCGGTAGTGGCAGTGGAAGCCATGGAGGGAACCGACAGCGTCATCAGACGCGCCGGGAATCTGGTTAACAAACAGAATTTGACCGTTATCAAGGTCAGCAAGCCAAAACAGGACATGCGTTTTGATATACCTGTTATCGGGCTGGCTACCATTCAGGTTATGGTTTATTCTGGCGCTACAGCGATTGTAATCGATTCGGGCCGAACCATTGCGTTCGAAAAGGAAGAACTGGTAAAAACAGCGGACAGCCACGGCATTGCCGTAGCCGCCCTTAAACCCATTGACGATTGACGAATTACGATTGACGATTGGAATCAAACATCTTGGTTTGAGCTAATTGTCATCATAATCGGGAGAAAAAAGTGATGTGCCGAAACAATGGCGTATGTTTAAAATCGTCAATCATCAATCGTAAATCGTCAATATGATCAAAGTTGGAGTCGTTGGAGTAGGAGCTTTGGGACAACACCACGCCAGAGTCTACGCATCCTTGCCGGATGCGGATCTCGTGGGAGTTGTGGATATTCACCCCGGCAGGGCCGAAGAAGTTGCGCAGCCCCTTGGAACCAAGGCATTTCAAAAATATTCGGACCTGTTCGGCAAGGTCGATGCAGTCAGCATCGCCACCCCAACCACTCTCCACGCGGAAATCGGCGAGCAGTTCTTGAAAGAGGGCGTGCATGTCCTGGTTGAAAAACCTATCGCCCATACTCTTCAGGATGCAGATCGACTAATCAGTGCCGCAAAACAAAATGGCCGCATGCTGCAAGTTGGACACCTCGAGCGATTCAATCCGGCTGTGCGCTATCTTCGCGAAATTGTCCGCAAACCGCGATTTTTCGAAGCTCATCGCATGGGCCTGTTTTCGCCGCGCAGTCTGGATATCGACGTAATCTTAGATTTAATGATTCACGACCTGGATATCATCTGCCTATTGGTTCCATCGCCTGTAGCTCACGTCAGCGCCGTCGGTATTGCGATTCTCACAAACCGGATCGATATCGCAAATACGCGAATCCAGTTCGAGGACGGTTGCGTCGCCAACGTGACTGCCAGCCGCGTGTCGATGGAAAAAATCCGAAAACTTCGATTATTTCAAAAAAGGGAATACATCTCGCTCGACTACACAAGACAAGACGTCTCGGTTTTCAGCCTGAATCGCAAGCCCGGCGGAGGCATCCCGGAAATTGTGGGCCTCAAATCAGCACCCGAGAAGAAAGAGCCTCTCATGGAAGAATTGCGCGCTTTTTTGGATGCGACCCGGGGGCTGCAGCCTGTGGAGTGCAGGGGAGAAGACGGAAGGCGGGCACTGGCACTGGCGCTGCAAATTCTTGAACAGGCAGAGAGGGCCCAAGCTCTCGAAATTGACAGAGATTAAGGGCATCTGCCCGCCCGGCGCTCGCGCCAAAATGCCAAGTAATTCTTGCGCGTGCCCTAAGCCCTTTTTTATACTGGAGGCGACGCTTCAGGCGGAGCGAACGGATGTTTGAGTTTGCCATATCTCGAAACCAGAGGCCTCGGCCCACAAAACGCATTATCGCCGCCTGCATCGCAAGCTGCCTGATCCATTTTCTGGCGTTCGCCATCCTGGTAAAAAATCCCGAGCTTTTGCAAGGAGGGCGAAATCACCGATTCCACGGGATCGCTTTATTACAGCGGATCTTTTCGCAAGGTTCAAAGGGAGACGATGAAGAGGGCCGGATCGTCACAATTTTGAAGCCTATGATCACCCCTTCGGCAGAGACGCTTAAGAAATACATGTATGATTGGAATAAAAAGGGAGAAGGCCCGCCGCCGGTGCGCGTCCAATGGAAAGACGACCCAAAAATCGCTTCAAATGAAAAAACGACCCCAATGCCGAAGGTCCGGGAGTCGAAATCGCCGGAGCTTTCTCTGCCTGCCAACGAAGTAGTCTCGACCGGGCCGGAGTCTATTCAAGGGAATCAGGATGCAGAATCAAAACACCCCGGCGGAATTACGGCGGCGGCGCAGAACGATCCGGCAAAAAAGGATGCGATTCTTTTGCCTCCGCCTGGCCCTGCAAAAACAACCGACATCGCCGATAACAAAGCTCCTTCAGCCATTCCCGACAAGATAAAGACTTCGACTCCCGCGGTAAAAATATTTGATAATGAAAAACAGGCCATAAGCAATCCGGGAACCGGCTTCTACGATACCAAGGGATATGCGCTGGGAGACTACGCCAATAAGGTAATCAACCGCATCATAGGGAAATGGTTTATTCCTTCGAACCTCAAGAATTCTCAAGGCCATATAACAGTGGTCTTTGTCATCGAAAAGGACGGCCGGTTCTCCGGCACACGGATCGTCTTTAGTTCGGGCAAGAGATCCCTGGATTTGACCGCTCTCAATGCCATCATCGAATCCGATCCCGCCCAGCCTCTGCCGAAAGATTATCCCGGAGACCATGTAGGCGCCAAGCTTGTGTTTTCCTATAACGAGCCTTGACTTATCCGCGCTATTCCGCGTCCCTATGCCGGAGTTTCGTGATAAAGTATAAATGCAATACATGAGGACCTTGCGCGTGAATGCTACGATTTCCGGAGCCTGGATCAAGCGGTTCGGCCTGCTGACCCTGGTTCTGCTGCCTCTCTTCTCTGCCGCTTGCGGAAAACACAAAGTCAAGGCCAAATTCCCCACACCGGTCTCTCCGGTTCCGGCAAAAAAGGCCGAGCCCTCGAAACCGCCGATTCCACAAGCTAAACCTGAGCCAAAAAAACAAGCAAGTGCGCCCGAGGCAATCGTCTCGGAACCGACGAGTTCGGAACCGGTTGCTCTATTGCCCGGAAATGCAACTGGCCCGCTGATCAGAATCGGATTGACAACGAGTAGTACGGAATTACGAATTTCATCGCCCGGCGAATTTTATGTTTTGGAAAAAAAACCTGAGGCCAAAAGACAACTAATTCAAGGCGAAATCCAGGTGCGCGTAGAACAGGCGTCGGATGAATCGTCCATTGTCTACAGGGTGCAGGTCGCTTCCTACGCAAAGCGGCAAATGGCAGCGGATCTTCAGAGGGAAATCGCCGATTTCTTTGATGCCCCGGTGACGATCCATGAAGATTCCGACTTGGGAGTTTTCCAGGTAAGAGTCGGCGAATTTTCCACCCGCGAAAAAGCTCAGCCTTTTCTCGGGACAGCAACAAAGAGATTCCATGATGCATTCATGGTCAGGGAAACCGCTTCAGCAGGATCGGGGAAAACGATACTTGCACTCCGCGGCAAGAAAGATATTTTTCAGATAAGCCAGGCGGGATTCCTGTTTATGCCCGCCTCCGGATCCGACTTTTTGTCTTTTGACGGGAAACCTTATCGAGGGGTTTTGGATATCAGTCTCAACAAAACCGGCCGCATCACGGTGGTTAATCGGATTGGAACCGAAGATTACCTCCTGGGTGTCGTCCCCGCGGAAATGAGTCCGTACGATTATCCGGAATCAGCCGCGCTGGCGGCGCAAGCGATCGCCGCTAGAACTTATGCGCTCAAGAATATCGGAAGATTCGAATCCGAAGGCTACGATTTAACAGCGGACACTCAAACGCAAGTTTACAAAGGAGTGGCGGCTGAAAGAGATGCGTCCAGCCAGGCAGTGCAGAAAACATTCGGGATCGCGATCTATTACAAGGGCGAATTAATACAGGCCATGTATATGTCCACCTGTGGAGGCAGGACGGAAGATTACGCCAACGTTTACGGCACGGATCCAGTGCCTTATCTGAAAAGCGTGTTTTGTTCAATCGAAAGCGGTGATGAAAGCGGTCAGCTCATCCTTGAAGGCAAGCACTCTTTGGATCAATCCATAACGGCGGACGACGGAAGCCTTGCAAACCGGAACCTGGAATTTGCGGGAATCCTTGGGGTGGTGGATTCTGTATCCCCCGAATTTCTTGCCGCCCCTGCAAGCCAGAGGGAATGTGCATCCTGGATTGAAGCCGCCAATAAATTGATAAAAAAAACAAGAGGCGCCGAAACGGTTCCGGAGAAGGCAGAATTGACAGCCAGAGCCGGATTCCTCCAATTTGCTGCTGAGTCGATTTTCGGCGCCGACGAAATTAAGCGCAAGATTTCGGCCCGGGACGCGAACTATTACATAAGCAACCTCGCGGACGGGGACAGCGTTCCCGCAAGAGCCAGATATGCCCTGGCTTACTTAATGGAAAACAACCTCTGGCGTCCTTACCCGGACAACAGTATGCAGCCCAAAACGGCGATCCGGCGCGGCGATGCGCTTTCGCTCCTTTTGCGCTGGATAGAATCAAAACAGCCGGAAATTCTGCGCAAAGGCGTTTTCGTAAGCACCGGGAAAAATTCTGCGATCAAGATCAAGTGGGGGAACCGCACGCAGGAGTTCCCGCTCTCCAAAAATCTCCCGTTGTTCAGGCTGGATGCGGACCGAACAATTCCTGTCACCAGACTGAATATCATCGGAAATGAGAAGTTGCGTTTTCATGTCGATCAGAATGGAAGCATCGATTTTCTCGAAATCGAACTGAATCCAACCGGCGCATCCAGCGATCGATACTCGCCCACAGCGACCTGGGATACCACGCTGACCCGATCGGCGATGGCTGAAAAATTGCGATCACTTGCAGCTCAAGCCGGAGAATTCAAGGATTTAAAGCCCTCGCGTTTGGGCAATTCCGGCCGGGCGGTGCAAATTGAGATCACAGGCAGCCGAGGATCCGTTGTGGCAAACGGCTACAAGGTCAGAAGCGCGCTGGGACTCAGGGACACCCTATTTACCATAACACGCGATCTCAATCCGGACGGCAGCATCGCCAGTTTTACTTTTCACGGCAGGGGGAATGGTCATGGGATCGGATTGTGCCAGGTTGGAGCATTCGGAATGGCTCGGGCAGGACACAGCTATGAAGAGATCCTCAAAACTTATTATACCGGTGTGGAAATTAAAAAAGCGTATTAAGAGTTCCCAGTTTCCGGTTTGATATTTCTGGTTTTGGATATTTACTCAAAAAAATTGTATATCTAATGAGTTTAACAAAAGCGAACCGCAGAATGTCGAACAAGGAATGTCTAATTTGGAAGTGTTGACTTCACTTCTGCAGTTCGACATTCGTTATTCGATATTCAAAATTTCAAATATTTTTGTTTAGTTTTTAACTGGGAACTGGAAACCCGAAACCGGGAACCCGAAACTCCTATGGATCGCCAGCGCTCGCAGTTGCTTGGAATAATTATAGTGGCCGCTTTTCTCCTGTTGCTCGCCTGCATCCGCTATTACTTCAGGCTTGGATAGGCTTGTGAAATACGAATATCCCGGAATAATCATATTAGGGCCGACCGCCGCCGGAAAAAGCAAGCTGGGGATTGATCTGGCTCTCCGCTTTCGGGGAGAGATTGTCAGTTGTGATGCGCTCCAGGTGTACCGGCATATGGACATTGGCACGGCCAAAGTATCGCCGGCAGAGAAAGCAAGGGTTCGGCATCACATGCTGGATCTAGGCGATCCCGGCGAGGATTTCTCCGCGGGAGATTACCAGAGACTGGCAAGAGAGGCGCTTAACGAAATACGCAGCCGCGGCAACCGACCCTTTGTTGTAGGAGGAACGGGATTTTACCTCAAAGCCCTGATTGAAGGATTATTCGAAGGGCCGGCCAGATCGGAGGAGTTGCGGGCAAGAATGCGGAAAATAATCGGCCGTAGAGGCCCGGGAACCCTGCATCGTGCGCTGCGTCGAGTCGACCCGGAATCCGCCAATCGAATTGCAGAAGCGGATTCCGAGAGAATAATCCGGGCTTATGAAGTACCCCTTATCAGCGGCAAATCCATTTCCTGGTGGCAAGAGCAGCCGAGAGATGCACTCATGGGTTATCGCTGGCTGAAACTGGGGATCGACGTGCCGCGCGAGTTGCTCTACCAGAGGATCAATCGACGGGTGGAAGAAATGTTCGAAAACGGCCTGGTGGAGGAAGCAAGAGCTCTGCTGAATGGCTACCCTAAGTATTCACAAGCATTCAAAGCGATCGGATACCGTCAGGTATCGGACTATTTCGACGGGAAGCTTTCCTTATCTCAGACAATGGAAGCAATCCAGATGGAAAGCCGGCGCTATGCAAAAAGACAGCTTACCTGGTTTCGATCAGATCCCGATATCCTTTGGCTGGACGGCCGGCTTGAATTCGATCAGATTCGAAGCCAGGCGGAAATCCACATCACGAGCTTTTTGGATAATTCGCATTAGGGTAAACCGCCGCGTATGGCGGTGCGAAAAGGCTCTGCCGTTACAGCGTGCGTCCCATGGGGACGCGGTGAAAATAGCCCGGCACTTCAGTGCTGGGAATCAGGCAAGAAGAACGAAATCAGTCCCGCTAGAGATCCATCCGGAAACCCTCTTTTTCTCGATTTCACGGACTAGAAGTCCTTTGTTTTCAATGCCGATATTTGCAAAAAACGGCTTTCCGGATGAGCCTCTAGGAGCCTGTCCGAGTATTAGGAGTGGCCGCGTTCCTGGCTTCGCGCGGACAGATGCAAGACGCCGCGACGCAGGCGATGCGGTGCCATCGTTGAGGAGCGGCAACGAAGCAGATGCCCGTGTGAAGCCGGAACCCGAAGGGATCTGGGTCCGAAGGCCCGCGCGCATGGGGGTTGCACGGCGATCGCGGCGTTGCTCGTCGTCAACGATGTCCCCGCATCGCCTCCTCCTCACGCCTTGCGATCGCCGTGCAAGCCCCATGCGCGCGGGGACCCCCCTAATACTCAGACAGGCTTCTGGGGACGACTGAAGCATTTAATAATCGATATCTCAACCGTCCCTACAGAACTTGCTTTTGGATGAATCCAGAATCCCGGCACTGAAGTGCCGGGCTATTATCATCGCGTCCCTATGGGACGATGCCCGTTGACTATACAACCTATGAGTTGTAATATCGAAACATGACCGGCAAGGACTTCGTTCGGTTGTTGCAGAGGGACGGATGGGTGCTTGAACATGCGCGGGGTTCTCACCAGATTCTTCGGAAAAATAGCCGGACAATAAGTGTGCCGGTTCATGCGGGAAAGGACCTCGGAAAAGGACTTTTATCTAAGTTGAAGAAGGAGGCGGGGCTTCAATGAACGACAAAAGAAAACTTGTTGCAGCGGATCTTTTTGGAACGCCGACGTTTTTTGCGCGCTTTGTTCGGCAGCCAGACAGAGGGTATGTGGTTGATTTCCCTGATCTTGCCGGGTGCCTCACGGAGGGGGAGAACATCGAGAAGGCAACCGTTGCGGCCAAGGAAGCGCTGTCGGGATGGCTATACGTTGCACTCAAACATGGTGACGAAATACCGCCTCCGCGTGTTTTTAATGGACGCAGCTACCGCCCGATTTTGCCCGATTTGGATGTTTCAATTGCGCTTACGATATTGTGGGCTCGGCGGCGGCGCGCACTGACGCAAGCACAAGTCGCTCGAGCATTAGGTATATCGCAACAAGCGTACCGGAAATATGAGGTTCCAGGTCAAAGCAATCCGACAATCGGCGCCCTCGCTCGCATTGCCGAAGTATTGGGATTGGTGGTTAGCGTAAAAGTGGCATAAGAACAATTTGAAAATTGAGCGCTGCTCTCCGGATCAAAGAGCCGGCTGCCCCTCGAATTTCTTGCGCCCCGGCAACCGGTTTGATCTGAACAGCGCTCGCCTTGAATCTATGCATGAACCGGTCCAATCCTCAGACTTGGACGCGGAGTACGCGGAATAGCCGGAAAAGCGCGGAAAGAGTATAAATTATCATCGCGTTCTTCCGCATTCTCTGCGCACTCCGCGTCCGCTGGCGCCGAAAAGTGATCGCAGATGCTCACTTTTCAGCAAAAATTTAAACATAATCTTTGATTTAATGCAGATCACAATGAGCGTTCCATTTATAATGAGCTTATGGAATTCGAACCTGTAATCGGACTAGAGGTGCACGCGCAACTGCTCACCAGAAGCAAGTTATTCTGCGGTTGCAGCACGCAATTCGGGGCTCCCCCAAACTCCAATACATGCCCGGTTTGCCTTGGATTGCCGGGAGCGCTCCCGGTCGCGAACAGGGAGGCTGTCGCAATGGCAGTCAAGGCTGCTATAGCCTTGGGGTGCCACATAAACACAAACTCCATTTTCGCCAGGAAAAACTACTTCTATCCCGACCTGCCCAAAGGCTATCAGATTTCCCAGTTTGACCGTCCTGTCGGCGAAAAGGGGAGAGTCCGCCTGTTTTGCGGGGAAAGAACAGATACCGGCAAGATTATCAACCGGCGAGAGAAAAGCTTCGGGATAACACGGCTCCACATGGAGGATGATGCGGGAAAATCCATTCATGAGGGGATGCCGGATGCAGCGTCAAAATCTTACGTCAACTTTAACAGGACCGGCGTGCCCCTGGCCGAGATTGTCAGCGAACCTGATTTTAGAAACAGCCAGGAAGCGTATGACTACATGGCGCATTTACGCAAAATCCTGCTTTACCTGGGCGTGTGCGACGGCAATATGGAGGAAGGAAGCTTGCGCTGTGATGCCAATGTTTCCGTCCGGCCAAAGGGAGCCGAGAGATTCGGCGTCAAGGTGGAAATTAAAAACCTCAACTCGTTCCGATTTCTGCAGCGGGCGCTGGATTACGAGATTGAAAGGCAAACCCGGGCTTTATCCCAGGGAGAGCGGGTGATACAGGAAACTCGCCTTTGGGATGAATCGGAAGGGCGCACTTTCCCCATGCGCAGCAAGGAAGAAGCACACGATTACCGCTATTTTCCAGAACCCGACCTGTTGCCGCTTGCGCTGGATCCTGCATGGGTTGAACAGATAAGGACAAGCCTTCCCGAATTGCCGGACCAGAAGCTGAAACGAATGCTCGATGAGTACGGACTGCTGCTTGATGAAGCTTTGCTTCTCACATCCACATCATCCCTCGCTGATTATTTTGAGGAGTGCGCGAAAAAGTCCGGAAATGCGCGCCTGTCTGCTAACTGGATTATGGGAGATCTTGCCTATGCTCTCAAAAATTCGGGTAAAGGCATAGAGCATTCCCCAATACCTCCAGGGCATCTCGCAGCGTTGATTGCCATGATAGATTCAGGCAAAATATCGGGCAAAATCGCCAAAACCGTTTTCGAAGAAATGTGCCGGACTGGAGAAGAACCCGGAACAACTGTCGGGAAGTTGGGCCTTGTGCAGGACAGCGATGAAGCAAGTCTGAACTCGCTGATCGATAAAATCATGGCAGCGAATCCAAAACAAGTGGCCGAATACCGCTCTGGGAAAACAAAAGTATTAGGCTTTTTTGTAGGCCAGGCGATGAAAGAGACCAAGGGCCAGGCTAATCCAACAATGCTGAACGAGTTGCTGCAGAAAAAGCTTGCCGGAGAATGAGGGAAAGAAGCCAGGAGCCAGGAGCCGGAAGCCAGAAGCCGGAATTTGAGCCCAATAACTACAACCGTCCGCTTGGCTTCAAACATAGGAGTTATTCCGGCTTCCGACTTCTGGCTTCCGGCTTTTATTTTCCATGAGCAATTCCGAAACGAGAAGGAAAGCAGCATCGGCAAGGCTGGAGCAGATCCGCACCAAATCGGCATCCTTTCGGCCGCATGAAGAAGAGAAATGCATCTTTGCAGCAGACGTCATGCTGGGCCGCCTGGCCAAGTGGCTTCGGATTGCCGGATTTAACGTTCTGTACTCCAACAAATTCTCGGACGACGAATTGATTTCCATCTCCAATCGAGAGGGACGAATACTGCTTTCGCGAGACACGCGGCTTCTGGTCAGGAAATCAGTAAAAACTTTTATTTATCTGGAGAGCGAAAATACCCTGGATCAGTTGAAGCAAGTGCTTGAACAAATCCGGCAGGCCCGTCTCCCGGCGCTTTTGACACGCTGCCTCTCCTGCAATGAGGCTTTGGTTGAAGCCCCGAGAGAATCCATCCAGGATCGAGTACCTGCATTCGTGTACAAGACTCAGAGCAGTTTCAAATCCTGCCCAAAGTGCGGAAAGATTTTCTGGGCGGGCACGCACCGGGCTTCAGTGCTTCGCACACTGGAAAACCTTTTGTATCGGTAGATTCGGTAGATTTATTACGATGTGGATGAGAAGATTAAAAAGGACGCGGAGTACACAGAGCACACCCAAAAACGTGGAAAGAATTCGATATCTATCTGCGTTCTACCACGTCCGGGCTTGATTATTGCCTTGGTTTGCCTTGACTTGCGGCGGCCGCCCGCATTCCAATAAAGGCGCTTTAACGAGGAGGAAGTTTGACATGAAATTCTTTTATCCAACGGTTTTCGCCATTTTAGTTGCAGCCTGCTCCGCCGCATCGGCCCAAACTCCAGGTTCTTCACCGGGCAGCCCGGCAGCCAAAGGAACGACGCTGACCGGCATTGTCGAGTGCGGCGAAGGTTATACATCCCACGAATTGTATGACATGAAGATCACCCTTGCGGAAGTTGTGCGCGGAGAAGAAGCGTGGAAGCAACTCAAAGACGCAAGCGCAGCCAACAAGCCGGCGGATACAGGTTTTGAATATGCGCTGGCGCGAATAAAGTTCGAATATTATGCGAGAGGAATTCCGGGAACGTGCATTCATCCATTAAGTCCGGACCAATTTACGGCTTATTCCTCAGGCGGCGAGGATTACAAAAGTCCGTCCGTCGTAGCGCCGAAACCGGAATTGCGCAAAGGCCTCAAGTCCGGCGACATATTCGAGGGTTGGGTCGTTTTTCGGATTCCCAAACAGGATAAAGCGCCGCTAATGTCCTATTCCGCCGACTCGGGCGGGGCCGTCACGCACGGCGGAGAGAAGTGGTTCGTGCTGAAGTAGACACTTCCGATGCCGGTGTAAAAGGGGCTGTGGCTCCAAATCCCAAATCGCGCCAATAATTTTGGAATTCGGAGGTACAGCCTCGAATGCATTCGCGGTAAATTGTTCCTATGGTGACTCAGGCTCAGAAAGATCAGGTCCTCCAATACATTCATTCTCTTCAAAAAAATGGCTTCACTTTCAGGGACGTAGTCCGATTCCTTGACTTGGACAGTGACGACCGGAGAAATTTGCAGCATTTCCTGGATGAATTGGATTCCGAAGGAATCATTCACCGGATCAAAAAGGGACGCTATATTCTGCCTTCACGGGAGAATCTCGTTTCCGGAGTTCTCAGTTGTCACCGTGACGGCTACGGTTTTCTTGTCCTCGACGACCGGACTCTATTCAAAGAGGACCTATTTATCCCGGGAAGAAACATGGGGGAAGCGTTGCACGGAGATCGCGTTTTGGTCCGAGTCGAACGCAAAAAGCCTCCTGAGAGGCGGAGTTTCGGAAGACGGCGCGTTCGCTCCGACGAGAAGAAGGAAAGATTTGAAGGCACCGTGGTCCGGGTGCTGGAACGAAAGCATCCAACGGTTGTCGGTCGATTTCACGAGCACACACGCTTCCCCTATATTATTCCTTTGGATGCCCGGATGATCTATGACATCCGGATTCCATTTCAATCCACCAAAGGGGCTAAGGACGGCCAGATTGTCGTTGCGGCCATCACATTGCCTCCAGGCAGAAATCAGATCCCCCAGGGGAAGGTGACCGAAATTCTTGGAAGCCCTGAAGACCCGGGGATTGAATACAAAATAGTCGAGCACAAGTTCGGATTGCCGGTAGAATTCAGCCCGGAAGCTCTTGCGGAAGCAGAGGCGACTCCTGACAGGGTCACGAAAGAGGATCGCTCGCACCGCGAGGATTTCCGCAATGAGATTGCGGTAACGATTGACGGCGAAACAGCTCGCGATTTCGATGACGCCGTCAGTCTGAAAAAAATGCCGTCCGACAACTACTTGCTGGGAGTTCACATCGCGGATGTCTCCCATTATGTCCGCGAAGGAACGGCAATCGATGCGGAAGCTTACGAGCGGGGCACATCCGTATACTTCCCCGATCGCGCAATTCCAATGCTCCCTCAAAAACTGTCGAACGGCATCTGCAGCCTGAAGCCGGGCGTGGACAGGCTTGTACTCTCGGCTCTCATGGAAATTGACGGCAAAGGGAAAATCATCGATTTCCGTTTTGTGCAAGGGGTGCTGCGAAGCCGTGAGAGAATGACATACACTGCCGTGGCCGAGATTCTTTCAGGGGAGGATTCAAAAGAAAAAGACCGCTACGCCGAACTCGCCCCGCTGTTTGAAACGATGCAAGAGCTTTGTCTCATTCTTTCCAAAAAAAGATACCGTCGGGGCGCTGTTGATTTTGATTTGCCGGAAGCGGACATTCAATTGGACAGGTCTGGGAAGGTCATCAGCATCTTGCCTGCCGAACGGAATATTGCCCACCGAATCATTGAAGAATTCATGCTTCAGGCAAACGAGTGCGTTGCCGGTTGGTTATCCTCTTCAGGCGGGCCGGCTCTCTACCGCATACATGAAGAACCCGATCCTGTGAAGGTGGACGAATTCGCCGAGTTCGCATCGGCCCTCGGATATAAGTTGGAAAGGCATGACGGCCAGTACCGTCCAAGGGATTTCCAAAAATTTATATCCCAGATGGAAAGGAAACCCGAGCAGAAATTTCTCACATACCTGATGCTGCGTTCGTTTATGCAGGCACGTTACTCGGAAACCAACGAGGGGCATTTCGGACTCGCAGCGGCTGAGTACACGCATTTCACATCTCCTATTCGACGTTATCCGGATCTGCTGGTGCACCGCCTGCTGAAAGAAAGCCTTAAAAAATCATCGCCGGAGTGGAGTGAAATGATTTCCGAACGCATGCCCGAAATCGCAACTCATACTTCGTCACGGGAACGCGTTGCAGCCGAAGCCGAGAGAGAAATCGAAAAAATAAAAAAAGTGCAGTTCATGAAGGACAAGGTGGGAGAGGAGTTCGAGGCAATCGTATTTTCTGTGACACGCCAAGGCTTCTTTGTGGAGCTTCTGGATCACTATGTCGAAGGATTTGTGCCGCTTTCCACGCTGGTGGATGATTTCTATATTTACAAGGAAAGAACTCATTCCTTCCTAGGCGAGCGCCACCGCCGGCGTTTTCAGCTGGGGACCAAAGTGCTGGTGCGGCTGGACAGCGCCGATATTGATACTGCCCGCCTCAGTTTCTCCGTAGTTTGAGTGTTGAAATTGGTTTTGTGTTTTCCGCGTTCTTCTGCGTATTCCGCGTACTCCGCGTCCCTCAGTGAATAACCGAACGCTGAATCATTGTAACTGTTTAGCCAAATAGAAACGAATTTGCTGGACAAATCCTCGCCAATAATTCAGCATAGGGTGGATGCGTGTCAATCGAGCATATCCTCAATCCATAGCTGGTCATCAGGCAACCCCCTTCTACCGAAAATGTGCACAACGTTTTTCCGCTCTTTTCGAA
>JAHFUH010000789.1 GCA_023265215.1 Acidobacteriota bacterium | reverse complement strand
GAACCATGTGGAGCCAATAAGGGACTCTCCAGCTTCTCAATTTATGGACATACGCAAAACTGAGAACTGATACCCGATTGGTGAAAGGCTTTCCCGCAGATAAATTGAATTTTTCTTCCTTAATTGCGAGAAGTCACATATAAAGATCCTATAATCTAAGAATTCAGGAATTATGGAAAGCTCGTGCTCGTGCCCGCTTTTTCGAAAGGATCATCAACTTTATGCTGAAACGATCGACCATGGCTTGTCTCCTCATTTTGTTTTTGCCTGCTGCCGTTCCGGCACAGACTCCTCTGAAGGAGGCATTTAAAAAAGATTTCCGCATCGGCGCGGCATTAAACCCCGGGTACTTTACCGAAACGGACGCTGTTGGAACTGCTTTGGTCAAGCAGCACTTCAACGCCATTACGCCCGAAAACGACATGAAATGGGAACGCATTCATCCACGCCCCGATGCAGGGCCGGCGGGCTACAATTTCGAAAATGCTGATAAATACGTGGCATTTGGTGAAAAAAACGGCATGTTCATCATCGGGCATTGCCTGGTGTGGCACAGCCAGGTGCCCCGCTGGGTGTTCCAGAATGCCGAAGGCAAGCCGCTCGATCGTGCCGGGCTGCTGCAGCGCATGCGCGAGCACATTTTGACGGTGGTTGGCCGTTATAAGGGCCGCGTAAACGGATGGGATGTCGTCAACGAAGCGCTCAATGAAGACGGCACGATGAGAAAATCACCGTGGTTCGATATAATTGGCGACGATTACATTGCGCGGGCGTTTGAGTATGCCCATGAGGCCGATCCGCAAGCCGAATTGTATTACAACGACTACAATCTCGAATATGAAGCCAAGCGCAACGGCGCCATCGAGCTGGTAAAGAAACTAAAACAGCAAGGCATCAAAATTACGGCGATCGGCACCCAGAGCCACGACAAAATGGATCGGCCTACCGCACAGCAGATTGAAGACAGCTTGAATGCATTCAAAGCGCTGGGCGTAAAGGTCGTGGTTACCGAGTTGGATGTGGACGTATTGCCGGCCGTAACGCGCCAGCCTACCGCCGACGTTTCGGCGAGGGCTGAAGCGACTCCCAACTCGAACCCCTATACCTCCGGCCTGCCGGACGACATGCAAAAGGCTCTGGCGAAACGCTATGCGGAAATTTTCGCCGTGTTTCTAAAGCATAAGGACTTGATCACGCGCGTGACGTTCTGGGGCGTAACGGACCGCTATTCATGGCTGAACAACTTCCCTGCCGCAGGGCGGACAAATTACCCGCTTTTGTTCGACCGCGAGGGCAAACCCAAGCCTGCATTCGATGCCGTAATGCAGGAAGCAAAGGCAGTGAAATAACGCAACACATTTGAACCATAATCCAGATTCTGCAACAGGAGGATTCCGATGAACGATATTTTCCTCAACTTTTGGATAACTGCAGTCTGTCTGATATTGTCCATAATCGTTCTTGCAATAGTCCTGAACTCCATATACTCCATTGGCCCCACACAGATTGGATTGGTGCGCAAGCGCCTGGGCAAAAAATTGCCGGATGATAATCCAGTGGCATTCAACGGCGAGGCAGGCTATCAAGCCGAGCTGCTCATGCCCGGCCTCCGCTTCAAGTTTTATTTGCTCTATGCCGTGACGAAGCACCCGTGGTTGCAGGTTCCTGCCGGGCAGATTGGAGTAGTCATCGCACAAATCGGCGATCCGCTGCCGGTTGGAGCAAAATCCGCGATCTACACGCCGCAATTTGGAATCTTCACTAATCTCAGGGTCTTTGTGGAGGGTGCCGAGGGGAAGAGCGGCGGGCCGCGGATAAGAGGACAGAAGGGCGTGCAGCGCCCGGTGCTCCCTCCCGGAACGCTGGCGCCTATCCATCCTGTGGCCTTTTTAATAATAACGAAGCTGCAAGTCTACGGCATTCCTGTTTCTCAGGAACTGCGACGGAGCATGAAAGGTAGCATGCTCACCCATCAAGCCTGGAGTCAATTGTCGGAAGAATTCCTCGATGTAACAAGGATTGAGCCGATAGCCACGGAAGGCGGACGTGTTATAGACATGGTCGGCGTGGTTACCACATTGGAAGGTGACGCACTCCCGGCAGGCGACATTGCGAGCCGTTTGGGAGGATTTGAAGATATCAAGGCAACCGAAGCGGGCCGGGGAGGCGCCGGTGGGAGCGAGAGCCCGGCAACTAATTCAAAATTGATTGAGACGATCCTCGGCAGCAAGAATGATCAGCACAACAGCTATCAGGATTTTCAGACTTTCTTAGACAAAGGCGGCAAAATCGGTTTGCAGCACGATCCGCTCCTTTATGGTGCTTACAACCTTAATCCATTTCTGCTTAAGGTGGAGCATGTGCCAATGCTTGTTGTGGAACAAGGCCAGGTTGCTGTCATCAAGTCCTATGTGGGTTTGCCCACTGAAGATACCTCCGGCGCCGAATTCAAATTCGGAAGCCTGGTGAAACCCGGGCATCGAGGCATTTGGGAAGAGCCGCTGCGGACGGGCAAATATCCCATCAATCCGAGGATATACCAGGC
>JAHFUH010000788.1 GCA_023265215.1 Acidobacteriota bacterium | reverse complement strand
TTGGACCGGCAGGCCAACCGGAGCATCAATGACGATGCGGGCGCGATTTGTGGGAACGGAGTTGCCGAAATAGTCGGATTGCACGAAGCCATTGCTTAAGAGCGATTTTTTGCCCTTTACCACGACTTCCTCTTCGACAATTGAGCCGGCGTCGATCGCAGGATAAGGCGCACGAACAATGCGCAGATCTGTGAAAATATCCGGCTGCTCATCGTCCATAGGCGCCTCGTCGATCGTTTTGGGATCCAGCATATGAGCGATACCATCAGGCGTGATTACACGGGCCTGTATCTGGGGCTTCTCCTCAATCCATATGCGCCACGATGATTGGACTGTAGTCCAGGACTTTGCACCAGCTGAGGTCAGAATCCGAAAGATCCTATACGAGGAATGGGTATAGCTTCCGTCTTCGGCAATAATATATTTCGACTCATCAAGCAGGATGATGTAATCACTTCCTGCGGGTGCGGGAATGGACATGGCAGCGCTTGAGAGCACTGCAGGAGTCAGGGAAAATGGCGGACTGTCCCAGGCATCTCCCGCAGGCCACGCGGGCTCGATCCAGCTGCTGCCAAGAACAATAAAAACAAAGCTGAGAACCATAACCCATCGACTTGCTCTCCATGAGCGATGAAATGCTCGCATGGTACCTCCTATCAGATACTAATAAATGCGAGAAATCAGTCCAGATTAGCGGAACGCGTCGCAAATATTTTTCAATTGTTGTAGTTTGAGTATCTATTTCACGCTTCCGGGCCGCCCTGTCCACGGATCGCTAATTCCCGGATTGCAGTTTTCGTCTCAATTCGTCGAGGTCAGTTCTCTATTCCAAACACTCAGGTTCTGAATTTGTTATAGCGGCAAGATTGGCCTCCGTTGTTTATGTTCATTAAAGTGTCTTTTTCAGCCAAATGTTGGGGTGTCATTTTCTTTGCGATTAAATCACGATAGCTGATAGGTCGGATAAACGCGTTTTTTGCCGTTTGTTGCTCGCAACTCCTGCATCCGATCATCTGGCCTCCGATAAACGACGATATTCAAACTGAAATAATTCCAGGAATTCATTGGTTTTCATCTTTCGTCCTACGACCTACCGCTTTCGCGGAGCCCAGCAGATCTCGATGGGTAATGCCAAGAGATTTCGCATCCATCTCGTCGCCCCTACGCACATGGCTCCAACGAATATTGGGCTTCGTCGCTGGAGGCCGATTTACCCGCCACGCACGCCTTACGGCGCTTCGCTTTCGCTCGAAACAGTTGCACACCTACGGCTTCTTCCGGACACCCCCTCGCGGGCCTCGGCTGATCCTCACAGATCCCCCGTTCGACCTGTCACTTCAGGTCAGCGCCCTTGCCCCATCGGTTTCGGATTCCCTTTGTCAGGGCACCGGGACAGGACTTGCGCCTTCTGACGCTCACATCCGATCTCCTGGCCATGCCAGTCACACCTCCTCGACGATGACACCGCATCGCCTGCGTCGCGGCGCCTTGCATCTGCCCGCGCGAAGCCAGGAACGCGAACCCTCCTAATACTCGGACAGGCTGCTAGGGTCATGTTGCCAGCGGGGGCCTGATAGGATATAGAGTCAGCGGGTATTAGTTTCCCAAATGAAAAGGGAAAAGGAACTGGAGGACTGAGGGCAGTGTAACCAGACACCTGGGACTTATGATCCTATATATCATTCTTTTTCGCACTACCTCATGTAATGTAGCCGATTGGATAGCGGATTTATTTCTCGAACTCTATTGGAGGGCACATTCTATGAGGATCACAGCGCTAATGTTATTCGTTTTGGGAGCGTTCCCTTTTCTAACCGCAGCCGATCGCCCGGCCGACTTCTCCGGAACCTGGATTCTGGACGCCCGAAAAAGTGACGATCGGGCAGTGGACAGTAATGTATCCGGCCCCTTGGTAATAGTGCAAAGCGAGAACGAGATTCAACTCCACATAACAGTGCAAGGCAATCGTGCTTATGAAAGTTTCCGGCTAGATGGGAGTAAGAATATCACGCGGTTGCCGAACGGGCACGAAAGCACAATCGAAACCACATTGAAGAAAAACACCTTGGAAATCACCAATCAGAACAAATACCCCGGCGGCATAGCAAAAATGACCAGGAGGTACACGCTTTCCAAGGACGGCAAGACGCTGAAGATGGCTTCCGGGGGGACAACGTGGGTTTATCGCCGGTCCGAAAACACTCCTGTCGCGGCAGCCCGGCCGCAAAACCCAAGTCCTGCCGTCACGACTTCCAAGGTGGGAAACCATGTTGCGGAGGCATTCGAAGCTGTAAAAAAGCTGCAAGCCACGGATGGACTTCAACTTGAAGTAATGGGTGAACCTGTTCTGAAGCCCGATGGAGCCCGCCTGCAACCGAGCATTCCAGATGCCATCGTGCTGGTTAATCTGAAAGATGGACAAACCATTCGGAAGCAGGCGATCGTCCTGCTCGCCAGCGGCCGCCCTCCCAGCGCTCGCTTCTCTCCCCAACCTTTTTTTTCACAGAGCGCTATGGATCAAACGGAATTTCAGCAGGTCGCTAATGAACT
>JAHFUH010000260.1 GCA_023265215.1 Acidobacteriota bacterium | reverse complement strand
AAGCGGCCGGCGCAGCGGCAGTTGTAGACGCCAGGCCTATTGGCGACGCAATGAAGTTCAAAGTGCAAATCGCCAAAGTCCTGGTGAAGCGCGCGCTGTTGGCCACCGTCTAAGTTAGAGTTATTCCCGGCTGTTTAACAACGCCACTGTTCTCACGTATTTCACAGATTCAATAAAGCCTGTGAAAGTCGCGAGAACAGTGGCGTTGTTGATTTTTGGGGAACAATTGCCGAATTTGCAAAGAGGAATTTCATCTTATTGTGGCGGATTTGGTTGAATCCTGATTCCACAACTGTTTGGGATTCTTCTCCATACTGCATAATACATATACGTTATTCCATATTATATAGAATACATATATGTAAAAGACGAAATAGCCAAGCACTGATTTCCCGCAAGTATTTTGTCAAATAGGATATTTGAAAATGCATCGTGCCTTTTTGGGATGAATGGGCGTGTTGAAGGATTCAAAATCGCAAAATAACATAGTTACTAATATGTATTATAATATAATATATTATACATAAATGATCATTTACAATCGTTCCCGCGATGGTGATTCCATCTCATAGAAATGGAATAAACTCTAAAATTGCAATGAGATACATCGGCTGATCTTCTGGCTTTGCACTTTTGGAATGGAGTTTGCAATAAGGAAAGCTGCCCGCTCAGAAGGATTGGAAGCGGAACGGCAAAATGCTTCGCCGAAGATTAAAGAAGAGGTATCGCCCGGCTGCATATATGGGTTATGTCGCCGGGCATAAATTATTTCAAGCCCTTGGAAAGGTGGGATTCAGTCGTGAATAAATACAGGACAATGACGCTATTAATCATGTTGATATTGGTTGGTTTCAGCGGACAGCTGCTGGCCCAGTCGACAATTTTTAATATTCCGACCACGGATACGGTCGCAAAGAAAAAGGCATATGCCGAATTCGACTTTTTGCCGCAGGTTCCCGCACCGGATAATTCAAGGATATATCTGTATAATCCACGTCTGGTAGTCGGAGTGCCCGGTAATGTCGAAATTGGAGCAAACTTTCCGATCACCAACATACAGGCATCCGGCGCCTCTACAACGTACGACTATATTCAACCCAATGCCAAATGGAAGTTTTACGAGAATGAAAATAAAGGTATCGCATTTGCAGCCGGAGGTCTCTTGAACACGCCCCTCAATAAGCGGGACGGCCAGGACACCTGGGGCCTGGTGTATGGCTTATTCAGCAAGAAAATCAAGACTGGAGACTACGGGCCCCGGTTCCATGCGGGTGCATTTGGCGTTGTGTCCGCGAATCAGGATCCGAAACAAGGGCCGGTGAGTTTTGTCGGCCGGCGCGCGGGCGTAATTCTCGGATACGAGCAACCGGTATCCAAGAAGATCAGCATAGTAGCGGACTGGTTCAGTGGAAAGAATAATATCGGTTACTTCACTCCCGGAATTTCCATTACTCTTCCGAAAAACGGATTGCTGAACGCAGGATACAGCATCGGCAATGACAGCTGGGAGAATGCGAATGCTACAAAGAATCGATACTTATTCCTTTACTATGGCGTTACATTCTAGCTGATCGTTTGGAGTGTTGGGACGCGGAATACACGGATTACGCGGAAAGACGCGGACAAATTATTTGATTTGTTCGCGTTTTTCCGCTTTCAGCTTTCAGGTGATGCGATATTCAGCAATGCGCGAAACCTAAAAAGCTTGCAGGTTACAAGGCGGATGGGCGCCAGTTCCCTCTGGAGTCTGGAGCGAGAGTGGCAGATGATGTCCATGAATTACACCGTCTGTGCTTAAGAGAACCGCCCTTTCGATGCAATTTTCAAGTTCCCTGACATTTCCCGGCCATTCATAGCGCATCATCCTATCGATTGCAGCAATGGAAATCCTGCGGATGGTCTTGTCATGTTTTTTGCCGGCCCGCTCAACAAAATAGTCCGCCAACAATGAAATGTCCGTCTTGCGCTCGCGAAGCGGCGGCACAAAGATAGGAAAAACATTCAGGCGAAAATAGAGGTCCAGCCGGAATTGGAAATTTTGAATTGATTTCTCAAGATTCCGATCCGTAGCCGCAATTATACGTACGTCAACATTGATGGTTGCATCGCCACCCAGTCGTTCAGATTCTTTTTCCTGCAGGACTCGAAGAAGTTTGGCTTGAGTCGCCAAGGGCAAAATGCCAATCTCATCCAGAAACAGCGTCCCCTTGTCGGCGGCTTCCAGACTTCCTTTGCGCATGGAGGCAGCTCCGGCAAATGGATCGCGCTCATGACCGAACAATTCGCTTTCGATCATGTTTTGAGGAAGAGCGGCCAGATTTACTCTGATAAAAGGCTTACAGGCTCTTGAGCTATTCACATGGATTTCCTCTGCCACCAGTTCCTTGCCCACTCCGCTTTCTCCGGTTATGAGCACATGAGCCCGACTGGAGGAGACTTGTTTTATAAGCCTCTGAACCTGCGAAATTGCACGAGAGTTGCCAATGATTTTATTTGACTTGAAATGATCCAAAAGCTCTCTTTGCAAACGCTCCTTTTCTTCTTGCAACACGCGCTCCCGCTCACGCACCTCCCATCGAATTTCAATGGCTTCCGCCAGGAGCGATGAAACGATCGTAAGAAGGTGTACATCTTCATCGATTGAAAACTCGTTTGCGAACAGTCGGTCTGCGCCTATAGCCCCGATAATGCCAGTGCTGTTGTGAATTGGGACGCAAATGAAAGCAATGTCATTTCTGTTCCAGCCCTTTTTCTGCAACCAAGCCTGGTCGAGATAACGCGGTTCTCCGGATGCTTTTTCAACAATTGCGGGTGTTCCTGTTTCTATAACTTTCTCCGTTACTCTTTTTACCAACCTGCATCGATTTTTCGCCCCATCTTCACTCGTTAATCCATAAACTATTTGGAGATCCTTCTCATTCGTTTCTCGATTCATAATGGCGATAAAGCCCCTCACCATGCCCACTTGCTCTGCCATCCTGCCTAAAATAGGCTGCAAGCATTCTTCAATTCTCAGGCTTCTATTCAACGACTGCGAAATGTCGAATAGCAGTTGTACTACTCGCATTTCCCTCTGAATCCAACTCAGCCCATTGCCTTGTTCTTCATTCATGGAATATATGGAATCTGCCGGATTAAGAATTAGTTAAATCCTATGCAAGGTCTGCAGCATCAGCCGGGCAGCTGCAACCCCGGCCTCACGCCCATAAGCGTTAACTTAATATTTTACGTGAGCCGCGTAGCGGCGATCGTTAAGTTAGCTCTTATGGAGCTCTCGCTGGGGGCTATTCTCATTCGCCTCAGGGGCCGGGAACGGGAATATAATGGATGTCACTAAAATATCGGACAATCAATAATTCTGTGACAGGCTCCTAAAGCGCAGCCTCGCTCATTTCTCCAGTTCTAACCCGAACGGATTCCTCAAGGGCATAGACGAATATTTTCCCATCACCAATGGATCCTGTATAAGCGGATTTGCGGATAGCATCGACCACTTCGTCGGATTGACAATCAGCAACCGCAATCTCAATTCTTATCTTTGCCAGCATTTTGACACTGTATTCGAGTCCTCGGTAGCGCTTTGGATGCCCTTTCTGATCACCTAAGCCAAGACCTTCTGTTACCATCATTCCTGATACGCCAATGTCATTCAGCGCCGTCTGGATTTCTTCCAGGCGATCGGGACGGACTATTGCTAAAATCATTTTCATGGCATTCACCTTTTAAAACCATAATTCGTGATGGCGCGATTCCCTCGCAGCCGTACTTCGATGTTGCAATGATCATGCCAATGATTTAACCATTTGGGGTATTTGGCTGAAGCCTCTAAATGTTTGATAATAAAAGGCTCGGAGAAAACAACCCAAAAAGCAAAAGACTTGAATATAAACGGATATGTAATTATATAATTATCATATCACATTACTGTAATGCTCTTGCGTCTAGGGTTTCAATTGGCTCTTCCGTTGTTTTATCGGATTCAAGACGCCGTAATGCAACTCGAACAACATCGCGGTGATGCACCTTATATCCAAGTCCGAGTTCCGAAATCTCACGCCATAGCCGATGCAGAAAATCAATGTCTTCGGGCCAAAGCCTGGGCGGATGAGGCCCAAGGTTAAAGAAAAGCTGTTTTCCATTCGGTTGATCGAGAATTTCCAGTGAAAGCTGCGGCCTGGGATGGGGCAAGAATTCCCAGGCATCTCCAAAAGCTTTTGCCTGCTCCGATGGAGCCATTTTCGCGGATAAACCCATAACGACAAGGCTTGAGTGGAGCTGTTGCGCCACTTCTATGGTTGCACGGTTATAATCGCTTTCCGGAACCACCAGCAATTCAACATGCTTGCCTGCCTTTTCTGCAAGGGCCACGACATTGCTGAATAGCTCTGCGACCTGGTCCGAAAATATCTGGTCCGTGTGCAAATCGTAGCCGCCAAACCCATGATGGGAATGCCGCTTCACAGTTATGTCATCGATCATCACAAAACGTATTTATCTGAACACTCGCCGGAATAAACACCCTCAGCATCATCCGCCGCAGGCGTTAAGTCACTAATCATCTTCATGTAGTCTCTTGGGGAAGGTTGAGCAGAGGAGACCCCGCTCGTGCCACCGACCGGGGTCCATTGGCAAATCCTCTCTTTCGAGAGGTCATCTAATTAGCCGCCATTAAGCTGACATTTTCGGCAGCTTTTGTCCAGTCTCGCCTTCGGGTGAGCATGAGACAAGTTGCTGAAGATGTCCTGCGTCAAAGGGTTTGCCGCTGGTTCGAGTGTAGAACGATATTCTGGATTTGCCGCCGCTGCGATCGGGGTCACAGTTATTGCAGCGACCAGTGCCGCAGCAAAGCACGCCGGGAGCAGCGTCGGGCTGCAAACCTTCGACACCGAAGAACTCCTGAAGGGAAGCTGGATCAAAAAGACCGACAGAAAGCGTATCGACAACGAGCGGCATCAATTTCCGTTATGGATCAAGGTTCCAATAACGAAGTTTCCGCTGTCACTATCATCTCGCCGGCAATTTCTCCGCCGGTCGCTGCCTGCATTGGCAGCAAACAAGTGATTCATGCTCCCGGAGTGCCGTATTGCATCGTTTGCGGCCGAACAAGCCGGTTTGTGAATCCATTTCATATACGGAGGTGATTTTCATGATTGACGTGGAGACGCGAGCCCGGATTCGACGTTTGTTCTATGTTGAGCATTGGAAAATCGGCACCATTGCTCGCGAACTTGGATTACATCCGGAAACAGTCGGCCTTGCCGTTGAAACCGATCGATTCAACAGCGCCAAAACTCTGCGGCCCAGTGCAACCGATTCTTATGCTGATTTCATTCGTGCCATTCTCGTTCAACATCCACGGCTGCGAGCGACGCGGATTTTCCAGATGATCCGGGATCGCGGATATAACGGCAGCATTGTGCAATTGCGCCGATTTGTTGCATGCATACGCCCTGTTCATAGGGAGGCCTTTCTTCGGCTGCATACTTTCCCTGGCGAACAAGGACAAGTGGATTGGGCGCATTTTGGAGAAGTCGCAGTCGGTCGCGCGCGCCGTCGGCTTTCCTGTTTTGTAATCACGCTTTCTTATTCCCGGGCGTTGTATCTGGAGTTCTTCTTCGACCAGCGGCTGGAAAGTTTTCTGCGCGGTCACATTCATGCTTTTGAGGACTGGCAGGGTTTTCCAAGAATACTGCTTTGCGATAATTTACGCAGCGTAGTGCTTGAGCGGCGCGGGGACGCCATTCACTTCCACCCCAGGTACTTGGAACTATGCGCTCATTATCACTTTGAAGCCCGTCCTTGTCAGGTTGGCGCCGGCAATAAAAGGGGCGCGTTGAACGAGTCATCCGGTATATACGAGAATCCTTCTTTGCCGCCCGTCCATTCACAACTCTGGAAGATTTCAACCGACAGGCTCTTGAATGGCGCAACCGTGAAGCGCATAACCGTGCGTGGCCGGGTGATGATCGCCGCAAGGTGGCTGAGGCTTTCGCGGAAGAAAGGCCTCGGTTGCTGCCTCTGCCTGCACATCGATTCGATTCTGATCTTCTTGTTCCACTGAGGCCGGGCAAAACCATTTACGTGCGCTTTGATCTCAATGACTACTCAATACCTCCGGATGCCCTCGACAAGCGAAAGAATCTTATGCTTGCAGCTTCCGAATCCACGATCCGCATCCTCGATGGAAACAAGGAGATTGCCCGTCATTGCCGCTCATACGATCGCGGACAGCCGGTTCTTAATCCGGAGCACCAACAAGAGTTGCTGAAAGAAAAAAGAAAGGCTTTAGGTTCCACCCGCGGAAGTCGGCTTTCGCAGGCCGTTCCCGAAAGTGAAACCCTGCTCGATGCCGCCTTTGCTCGCGGCGAGTCCGCCAGCCGGCAAACCACCGAACTGCTGAATCTCCTGGATCTATATGGAGCCGGAGAACTACGTGCTGCTGTTTGCGAAGCCCTTGAACGCAAAACACCGCGGGCTTCCTCGGTCGAGTTTATTCTCAACCAGCGACGCCGCTTAAATAAGCGACGGACGCTGCCTCCGGTGGACCTGTCCCGTCACCCGGAACTGGAAAACTTTTCCGTTACACCTCATAACCTGGAGACATACGATGACCTTGCCAAAGATGATTCCACCGAACAATGACCTGCATTCCAAACTCGACAAAATCGGACTACGGGCAATCTCACAAAATCTCGACGATTTTATAGCTCGCGCCACAACTGGACGATGGTCGCCGCACATGTTGCTCGAACAATTATCGGAAATAGAAACGGAAGATCGTTCCCGTAGAAGCCTGGAACGACGCCTGAGCCTGTCCGGAATCCAGAGATTCAAACCCATGGCCGATTTCGACTGGGATTGGCCAAAGAAAATTGAACGAGACGTGGTCGAACGCGCCTTCGCACTGGACTTCATCAAAGAAGCACGCAATCTGATCATGATCGGCCAGAATGGCCTGGGAAAATCCATGATTGCAAAAAATATCTGCCATGCAGCCATCCTGGCTGGCTACTCCGTCTTGTTTCGCTCCGCTTCCGCATTGATAGAAGATCTGCAGTGCGAATCCGCTTCCGCTCGAAGAAGAAAGCTGCGCACCTACGGGAACGCTGGACTACTTTGCATCGATGAGGTCGGGTATCTGTCCTATGACGACAATGCCGCAGACTTGCTCTACGAGATAGTCAATCGCCGTTATGAACGCCGATCTCTTATTGTAACCACAAATCGCGGATTTAAAGAATGGAACGAAGTGTTTCCTAACGCTTCCTGCATTGTCACGCTTGTGGACCGACTGACACATCACGCCGATGTCACCAAAATCGAGGGCGAAAGTTATCGTCTGCGCGAAAGCGAATTAGAAGCTGCAACACGGAGGAAAAAGAAATGACCAGCGTTGATGATTTTGTAACGGACGTTCTGAATCTCTATCGTCAACTTCCCGAAACGCCCGCCAGAACAACTCCGAATGACAGGAGAAGTGCGATCGAACTGTATAAACGCGGAATCAACCTGTCCACTGTCGAAGCCGCCCTTCTACTTGGATCGGCGAGAAGGCTATTCAGATCTCCCGACATGCCCCCATTGTCTCCCATTCGCTCTCTGGCCTACTT
>JAHFUH010000787.1 GCA_023265215.1 Acidobacteriota bacterium | reverse complement strand
GCATTCCTGGGCGGTGAAATAATTGACGAATTCCATCAATCGACTGATTGCAGTGTTGAAACTCAGGCCTTCCATATCCTTTGTCACAGCCTGGATGGTCTTATGCATCACCCGCAACTGGTCTTCAGAGGGCATTGCCTCCGATGAAATTTTGTCGCTAAGACGCGTCTCATCCGAAGCTTCATCGAAGATCATGCGCCAGGCACGGTTCAGGAAGCGGCTGATGCCTTCCACGCCCTGCATGCTCCAGGGCTTTGTGGTTTCGAGCGGTCCCATGAACATTTCATAGAGCCGCGTCGTATCTGCGCCATATTTTTGAATCGGCACATCCACGGGGATGACGTTGCCGCGCGACTTGGACATCTTTTCAGTCTCTCCCGCTAACTCCTCGTCCGTTTCCATATGCAGTGCCTTCCCCTCCTCAAATCTGATCTGGGGATAAGGGACAATCTTGCCTTGCGAGGTCCGGTACGTGATGGAGAGGATCATGCCTTGATTTACGAGCCTTTGAAAAGGTTCCATGGTTGAAACATGGCTTCGATCAAAAAGCACTTTATGCCAGAAGCGCGAGTAAAGGAGGTGCAGCACTGCATGCTCTGCGCCTCCTACGTAGAGATCTACCGGCATCCAGTAGCGCTCCTTTTGAGGATCCCAACCCTTGCTGCTGTTGTGTGGATCGCAAAATCGAAGATAATACCAGCAAGAACCCGCCCATTGCGGCATGGTATTGGTTTCCCTCGAGTATTGGCGTCCATCAGCCCGGACTTTGATCCAATCAACGGCCTTTTCAAGGGGGCCACCGGGCCGGCCGGTCGGCTTGAAGTCTTCGAGTTCGGGCAAAAGCACCGGCAGGTCCTCGACGCTCACCGCCTTTGTCAACCCGTTTGGATTCCCATCGGGCCCAACTTCATGGAGAATCGGAATCGGCTCACCCCAATAACGCTGACGGCTGAAGAGCCAGTCGCGCAGCTTGTATTTCACTGCAGCGCGCCCGATTCCTATTTTGACGAGCCACTCCGTTATTCGCTTTTTAGCTTGCGGTGTTGGGAGGCCATCGAGGGTTAGCTCCGGATTTTGCGATTGCATGGCTTCGCCGTCTTCAACGAATGCCTGGGGCAGATCCCCGATAATCTCAGCGTAGCTTTCTAGTGTAAGCGTCTTGCTTCCCAGATGTACTTGCATTCGCTGGAGCCATTCGGACGTCGGCTTTACGACGGCTCGCACCGGTAAATGGAAAAGCCGTGCGAATTCAAGGTCCCTTTGATCATGTCCGGGGACAGCCATGATGGCCCCGGTTCCATAGCTGATCAGCACATAGTCGGCGATCCAGATTGGGATCTGTTTTCCCGTCACTGGATTGATGGCATAACCGCCGGTGAAAACGCCGGTTTTCTCGCCTCTTCCGGCAATCCGGTCTTCTTCACTGGTCGATGCCGCGCGTTCCAGGTATCGCAGAACTTCTTCCTTATGTTCTGCTGAAGTTAAGCCTTGAACCATCGGATGCTCCGGGGCAAGCACCATATACGTAGCGCCGAAGAGGGTGTCCGGCCTTGTCGTGTAGATCCGGATGGCGTTTGCGCCCGGATTGTCCGTAAGTCCCGATTCCGATCGAGTGGACATCCACTTTTCGAAATCCTCCTTCCGCCCCAGGAAGAAGTCCACCTCTGCTCCCTCGCTCCGGCCCACCCAGTTTTTTTGCATTTCTTTGATTGCATCGGGCCACTGCAGCGTTTCAAGGTCTTCGACCAGCCTGTCTGCATACGAAGTAATTCGAAGCATCCATTGGCGGAGGGGGACGCGTTGAACGGGGTGATTTCCCCTTTCGGAACGCCCATTGATGACTTCCTCATCGGCAAGTACCGTTCCGAGAGCGGCGCACCAATTCACAGGCGATTCCGCCTGGTAGGCAAGACGGAAGGAGTCCTGATGTTGCCGAACTGCTTTTCCGCCCTTCGCTTGAATAGCTTCTGGAATGGGCAACTCCGAAATCGGGCGGCCTTTCCCAAGCCGCTTCTTCCCGTTGGTATCGGTCCATTCGTATTCGCGATCAAACCAGGTGTCAAAGAGGAGGAGAAATATCCACTGAGTCCAGCGCACGTATTCGGGATCGGTCGTAGCAAACTCCCGATGCCAGTCATAGCTGAATCCGAGCCGTTTGATCTGGCGGCGTATATTGGCGATATTTTTTTCGGTAGTGAAACGTGGATGCGTCCCTGTTTCGATGGCATACTGTTCGGCAGGCAATCCAAATGCATCGTAGCCCATTGGGTGCAAAACGTTAAAGCCCCGCATGCGCTGAAA
Source organism: Acidobacteriota bacterium (assembly GCA_023265215.1). Taxonomy (GTDB): domain Bacteria; phylum Acidobacteriota; class UBA6911; order UBA6911; family UBA6911; genus UBA6911. Next base: position 252 of record JAHFUH010000787.1, on the reverse strand, counting down.
ACGGCAATACATATCGGTGGCGCTGTAGCCTTCAGGGTGCCCCACATGCAGTCCCTCGCCCGAGGGGTAGGGAAACATGTCCAGCACATAGAGCTTGGGCTTAGGGCTCACATCGGGAGCATGAAAGGTTTTGTTCCGTTCCCAATATTCCTGCCACCTGGCTTCGACGGCATGAGGATCATAAGCGGGCATGCATTTCTCCTCCGTAAGCGAAAGAGAATAACTGGCTTTAAGGCGTAATTAAAGAGAGAA
>JAHFUH010000786.1 GCA_023265215.1 Acidobacteriota bacterium | reverse complement strand
ATTTCGTTCATACCTACAAATCAAATGGATTGAAATAGATCATATCGGACTCTGAACAATCTTTATCCGATGATGTTGAGCCCGCCAGCCGAGCCACGTCGATCGTCTTCTCCAGCAGCGCTTCGCCCAGTTCATGAATCACCAGCTTGGCCTCAAACGCCTGCAGCGCGCTCTTCTGCAGAGGCACTTCTTCCATCTCCAATCCCAAAGCAACCTTCCAACGCAGATCGTACTTGGTGCGATCGATGGCTTCTGCAAAACTGACTCCATCGTAAGCCCGCAGGAACAGGATGCTGATCGATAGACTTGGAGGCACGGAAGTCCGCCCATTATTCGCACAGTATAGGACGGCGAAGTCTTCATCGCGGAACAGGTGTCGCCGGTTCTGCGCCGAATACCCGTACAGCGTTTCCCGCCCAACAAAATCGAGATAGATATGGTTGGCGGCAAACAGCTTGTCTTGCGGTGACCTCGTCCCCATCATGACTGTGCCTCCCGCTCCTGCCGTGCCTGCTTTTTCCCAGACGGCAGGGCCACACCTTTCAATTGTTTCCGTTCCGGTAAACGCACCAACAGCAAATGGGTACGGTTCACCGGCTTCCAGGTCACTATCTCGCCGGGCTCCAGGTCCAGTGCAGAAGCCAAAGGCAAAGGGATGTTTGCATAGACCTGCACGGTGCCACCTTTTCGGCGGATCCCTTGCAAGCGGGTCAGGTAATTATCTTCAAGAGTTTTCATGTCTATGGAAAAGCATAGATATAACAAAATGCCAAGAGATTTGGAGGGACTTTCCGGATGAGTCTCTAGGAGATTCCAAAATCATGCTCAACGCAGAGCAGATGCAATCCCTTCCAGCCTTTTTCAAAGGCAATCCCGATCCGCGTCGCGCCCAAGGACGGCGGCATCGATTGAACACTGTTCTGACGATTGCAGCCGGGGCCGTCCTGTGCGGGATGCGCGGATACAAAGCTATCGCGGGTTGGGCCGACAGTCTTAGCCAAAAAGCCCGGGAGCGTTTCGGCTGCCGTCGCCAAAAAGGTGGTAAAGTTGTACCCATCGAATCCATCATCCGGGATGTTCTTATCCGCGTCGACCCGAAGGATCTGGACTGTGCGCTGCAACGCTGGAATGAGGTTTACGCTGGAGAAGACGAAAGTCTCGCCATAAACGGCAAGACGATGTGCAACGCCATCGATGATCAGGGCAATCAGACTTATGTTATGAGCGTCATATGTCATCAGACCAAAATCTGCTGCACCCAAAAAAAGCTGGTGCCCTGCCGATAGCAAATAGCGAAGAAGTCAAACGCATAAACGAGATCAAGACAGCCATCCCGATGCTGGAGGCCATTGATATCAAGGGCAAAGATATAAGCGCCGACGCCTTGTTGACACATTGCCAGTTGGCCGAGTATCTCGTCACCGAGCTAAGGGCTCATTATCATTTCACGGTCACAGGAAAGCAGCCCGGAATTCTGCAGGATCTGGAGCTGTATTTTCGGGATCGGAAACAACCGCAGTTCATTGAGCAAGCGCCCTCGGATCACGGAAGAATCGAAACCCGAAAAATCTGGACAACTACGGAACGCAACAACAACATTGACTTTCCTTACGTTGGACAAGCCTTCGTCATCGAGCGGCAGTGCATAGAAAAAAGAGCGGTGAATATTCTTTGGAAATTGCCTGGGGCATTGCCAGTAGAACCCCAGCGCAAGCTGGTCCTCAACAGGTGCTCAAGGTCAATCGCGGACATTGGACTTTTGAGAACAGCTGCCACTACATTCTTGATTGGAATTACGACGAGGATCGCAGCCGAATACGGATAGGTCTTGGTCCGGAAAATATCACCCGGCTTCGCCGCTTCGCCATTGGAGTTATTAAGTCCAAAGGTGTGCGTAGCGTCGTTCAGAAAATGCGACAACTTACGTTCAATATGCGCTTGGTCTTTGATTATCTGCGCATGACGGAAAACTCATGCGCCTAAAACAGTTGGAATTAGAACAAATTCACAGTGGCTCCTGCCATGAGCTAAATTGACATTCCAAAATGGCTATGATAGCCTCGAAAACAAGGAATGTGTTGCAAGGAAGAATCCTGCATGGGAGACGTTGGTCCAATGAGATCACGTTTATGGGGTGCTGTTGTATTTAGCTTTTCTCTCCTGATTATTTTCAACTCTGCTACAGCTGTATTCAGCCGAGAGGCCGGACGCATTTCCGGTAATGTGAAAAGCGTGTCCGGCAGCCCACTCAGCGATGCCATAATCCGGATTGTAAAAACAGCAGAGCAGGGAGAAACTCTTCTATTTGCGCGAAGCGACAAATACGGATTTTTCAGAAGAGCAAACCTTGCGCCGGGCACTTACTACCTGCAGATTCTGCATCAAGGTTATGAGCCGGCAACTACCGGAAAGTTTATTCTCGATTCAGGTCGCATTGCAGCATTGGATATCGTACTCCGGGATTTTATCGACTTCGTATCCAAAGACGATGATCCGCGCAACTGGGATTTAAAAACGGTAATGCGCAGTTCATCCGACCGCCGCCTGATATTT
>JAHFUH010000785.1 GCA_023265215.1 Acidobacteriota bacterium | reverse complement strand
AAGGAGAAGTATGGAGCCTTCGAGGGATTAAACACGCAAATTGCCGGAGTGCAGGGCGGGTGCGTTTTCGTTCGCTGCTCGTCCGACGATGGGTTGGTTTCCCTTGTATTTGGCTTGAACTTTCCTGCCGAACGAATCCAGTTCGATGCGCAAACCGGCGTTGTCGTTCGAGATGACGGCTCCGCTCACGCCGCCAAGGTGGCTCTGGATGACCTACGTTTCTTCCGCGAGCACATTGCGAACGGCGAACTGGAGCTATGGAATGCTGACACGGGATCACGCCTTGGCCGAACCGATCCTCTCGTCCCAGTCAACGTCTCCATCCGTGGAACAATGGCAAAGTTGGATCGCGTGCAAGAGAGCCTTGAGATTCAGCTCGCAGTGCGAAGCGCTCCAGAGGAAGGGGCGATGACGATCTAGCCGTCGTCTAGCCCAGATTCCCATACGAGAGAAGAGAGCTAACAAAATCGGGAGTAGCTCATCCGAACACGAGGCGGAGCAGTTTGTTGCCCAGCCAGGGGATCTTCACCAGTTTGTTTTCGAAGCCTGCATCGAGCAGGAGCGGGTTATGCGCCCTCTTTTGAAATCGAACTATGATTTCCTTTGGCTCAATTTCGACGTGGGCGTGCGCGTCAACAAAGTCTCGGAACAACGTGCGTGACTTAGCGTGTTCATAACCTTGGCCAATTTCATTACCGAACAGCCGGTAAAGGCTGCTGGCCATCAAAGTCAATTGCAGATCACAGTCAACCTTCATGGGAACGGCGGAGGAGAGCGCGTCCATGTGGAAGAAGTCAATGCCATCTTGAATGCTGTTTTCGATAATCATGCGACGCGCATAGCGCTCGATGAGTTTGCCGGCTGAGCGGGTCAATTGATTGGTGAGCAGGAAAGTCGGCTCTTCGTGCCCGAGATCCTTGACCACAATTTGGCGGATCGGTTTTTCGTAGCCGGCCAGTGTGATTTTCTCGTCAAGGATGCGCGGGTCACGATAAATCCGGGAAACTCCCTCCAAATGGATCTGCCTCCAGGCCGAAGTGGGCCGGGCCAAGACTTCGTCGAGCATTTGTTGGGAACGTCGACGGAGGGTGATGAACTGGATTTCCTGCTGATTGATTTGGTTTAAATTGCCATAGGTGGTGAGCTTGGAATCGAAGATCAGTTCCTGGGGCAATCGCCCGGTCCGCTTCTTCCAGTACTGGACAAACCGCAGGACTTCATCATTCTGATTTTCTTTGCGCACCTGAGCGTTTCCGTAACAGAAAACATGACTGTCGGCATCCTGCACGACAAAAGCCAACACTCCCTTCTGCCGCCGACTCCGCTTGGAAACATAGTGTTTTTGCAGGAGCGCATCCTCTCCATGGAAGGGAATGGTATGAAAATCCAGATCGAAGGATTCGCCGCTGGGCAGGCCGAGTTCGCGGACGGCATCAAACCAGGCGCGCATCGCTTTGGGATAGCGATCCGGATAAATGCGAGAACTGTACTCCGTGAGGAAGGCCCGTTTGGGGATGCAATTGAGGCCGGCAAAGAGCGCTAAGCCCGGATCAAACACTTCGCTCATGACATGACTGTGCCGGGCTGATCCGTAAAGCTTTAAACCCAGGAGCGAACGGATGGCATGGGCGGCGGGGATCATCTTGGTGCCCGGGAAACCATTGCGCCCGAAGATTTTCTCCCAGGGAATTGACGCCAGATAGGGAACAAACAGAAACAGCCCACCGAATTGGGTTCGAAAATGCCGTGAGCTCAGGTCCAGTTGTCGGACATCGGCTTTGGCGGCTGGGTCTGAATGGGGCGCAGAAGGGCGCTCGTCATCGGCCCGCCGGGGCAGCCTGGCGAAGCCCTCCTCCTTGAGAATGCTGGAGATTCGAACCGCGCTGAGAGGGTGTTCCTCGCGGATCAGCAGGTCCTGAATATCGTAGATGGAGAGATTCTGTTTGCGGGCTTGAATGATCTGTTGGCGCAGTGGATCGGATTTGGGTGCCCCTTTGGGACCTTTGGCTGGTGGAATAAAGAATGGCCGGTCAGGATTCTGTCGGAACGCATAGACCAAAACGCGGAAACTGCCTGCGGAGTAGCCGAAACGGCGGGCCGCCTCTTTGGAAGAGAGGTGATCGACAAAAAAAGCCCGGAGCGCCTCATATTGGCGGTGAGTGGAATTGGAGGGCTGAAGGAAAACTTGGGAGCAATCCGTTATCTTTTTGTGTTTATCTTTAAACACATCTCCACTCTATCAACATGTAGCGTCTGCGTCAAGTCGCAGTACAACAGATTGTGCTGTCTTGCCATAATATTCCGATCCAGATTGATCGCATGATGGTCAATATCTCGAATTCCGTTGCGGTAACGTTCGCCAGGGCGTACGTATAACTAAGTGGATTATCGATTTCTATTAAGTCGCATGCTAACCGACAAAATCTGATCCGCGCCTAAATGTCGCTTGGTGACCCATAACTCGTTAGGGGCTGTTCTCGTGTGGGAATCCAGGCTAGGTCCTGGCCATAGATCCGCTGCCAATCCCGACGGAGCCGATGCACCGCTCGGGCCA
>JAHFUH010000784.1 GCA_023265215.1 Acidobacteriota bacterium | reverse complement strand
CTAAAGAGCTCCCGCTTTACGCCCTGAAGTATCTCGGTAAGGAACACCTCGATGAATTGAACTGTTATATTTTCTCGGTGAAGCCCAAGAGTACAAAAGGCAACCGGCTTTATTTCGACGGGAAAATCTGGGTTGATGACCAGGATCTGCAGGTTGTCAGGACTTTCGGGAAGGCGGTCCCGCAGACCAGGGAAAATCAGTTCCCGGAATTTGAGACAATTCGGCAGGTGATTGACGACAAATATTGGTTCCCAGCCTGGACGCACGCGGACAGCAAGCTGATGTTTCCCGGAAATGTCGTTCACATCGAAGAGACGATCACTTACGAGGGATACAAAAAATTCGGATCCAAAGCGACGATCCAGTTCGGATCTCCGAGCGCTCCGGAGAAATAGACAGCCTGCCGCCAATCGAACCAAGCATTATTTCAATATGAAAACATATTCCAGATTTAATCTACTGCTTTTGTTTCTCACTCTAGCGGCTGTATTTTCCGGCTTGGGAGTGGTCCCGTATTCAAAAGGTGAAAACCGCGGCGTCATTGCTATCAAGAATTTTGGGAAAATCAATGAGCACTACTATCGTGGAGGCCAGCCTGCAGAGAGGGAGTTCTTCATTTTAAGGGATATGGGAATCCGGACCGTTATCGATCTTCAAAAAGACGGGCCTGTGCAGGCGAGGAATTGGGCTCAAAATGCGAATTTGAAGTATTTCAATATCCCGCTGTCGTCCACACGCCCTGCGACAAGCCAGCAAACGGAATATTTCTTAAAGCTTGTTCGTGATTCTGATCTTTGGCCGGTATACGTTCATTGCGCCGGCGGACGCCACAGAACCGGCGCCATGACGGCTGTCTATCGAATAGCACAGGATTCCTGGACCGCGGACCTTGCCTATCAAGAAATGAAGAAGTATGGCTACTATTCTTTTCCCAACCATGGCTCACTTAAAAGATTTGTATATCAATATTATGATAGCTTTATGAAATCAAAGATTAATATTCATTTAACTCCAGATCCCAATCCCTGACTCCCCTTAACCTTCCTTCCTTCCTTTTTATTATGAAATTCCACTTCACAAACAACCATCCAGATATTACCTTTGTTATAGAAGCGAGGTAGAAGAGAATTTGCATTTTTCCAATCAAATGCACCAGTTTCTGATGGTGTATTCGTGAGTATTTGATTTTTATTCGATAAATCGGCGGATGGGTGCACGAATTAAAAAGACAGACTTTGGAAAACTCGGCAAATCCTTCGTGCGTGGAGGGTGCTGAATGAAAAAGCGGCTGGAGCTTATTCTGCCTGTGCTCATGTTTCTGCCGCTTGCATTTTTCTTTATCCCGCCAGGCTTTGCAGATCCCTCCCTGGATGCAATCGCAATCCAGCCGCAGAGCCGGATGGAGCAGATCGAGGAGCAGCAGAGGGAAAAAGCCGGAAACCTTTCACCATCTCAGCCCGGTAAAGCAGAGCGTTTGCTGGAAAAATACATCGGCGAGAATCCCACGAACAAGTACGTGGGCGGTATTCCAGGTTTGCATCTTCGCCTGGGAGGGATGCCCAGTGGCAGCGGTTTCGGGATGGGTCCCGAGTACCTCCGGCCTGATCTGCTCAAGGGGAATGTATCCTTCAGGGCATCGGCGATCATTACAAACCGTTTATGGCATCTGATCGACACTGAGCTGCGATTCCCTAATATTGCACGGCGTTTCCTGGATCTGAGTTTCAATGGACGCCGGCTGGATGCAAGTTCGGTAGATTATTATGGTTCCGGTCCTTATTCTCAAAAGGCAGGGCACACCAACTACCGACGCGAAGAGAGTTCATTTGATTTTTCGTTAGCCTTCAGGCCCATAGGGCGCTATCTGAAAGTTGGAATCATCGCCGGATATCAATGGATCAATATCGGCTCCGGGCAATCCAGCGACAGCAACTCTACGGAAAAGCAGCACTCTCCGATAACGGCGCCCGGAATTGACCTCCAGACAAACTACCTGCGCACGACACCTTTTATCGAGGTGGATTCCCGCGACAGGCCTCGCGATCCACATGCAGGCACGTATCTCCTCGTGAAGATCAGCCGTTTTCGCGATGAAAAGCGCGATCGATTTTCCTTCCGGCAGATCGACGAATCCATCGAGCATTACATCTCGTTCTTTAACAAAAAGCGGATTATTGCCCTGCGTGCGCGAACCGTTCTATCTTATCCCGATACGGATCACGTCGTTCCATTCTACATGCAGCCGACGTTGGGAGGCGGTTCAACTCTTCGCGGCTACCGGCGCTATCGCTTCTGCGATAATGATTTATTTCTGCTCAATGCAGAGTACCGGTGGGAGATCTTTACTCTGATGGACGCCGCCTTGTTTTTGGACTCCGGCAAGGTTTTTCACCGCGATGGGGATTTCGACCTCGATAAACTGCAGCACGATGCGGGGTTCGGTTTTCGGTTTAAAACGAGGGATGCCGTCGTTTTTCGCTTAGACACCGCTTTCAGTCATGAAGGAGCCAGCCTGTGGCTAGTATTCGACTATGTTTTTTGAGCGCGGTCGCAGG
>JAHFUH010000783.1 GCA_023265215.1 Acidobacteriota bacterium | reverse complement strand
GTAATGCTTGGAGGTGAGTTGCTGGAGCCGATCTTCTAGCTGGTGATGCCGGGCGGCGAGTTGATTGATTTCCCAATGTTTCCTATCCACTCTTCTGATTGGCAGGGAAAATGGTTTCCGCGGCCGGGAAGATCAGAACACTTGCATGATTCCGGGCGATATGTCCAGTTTGAGGGAATTTATGGTATGCCCCAATTCTAGTACACATTTTCTTCTCCAACCGACTTGCGCCTGCTGTATGATTGAATTGTTTTCTAATAATTGAAAGGGTCCAGCACTACGGAGATGCATTTGCAATATCTTATCGATAGGTGTTTAATAGTTCCGGACGCATGATCGGAAGTTATATCGTTTAATGTGAGCTGTTATTGAGGAGGCTTTCAATGTTTAGAACCAGACGGTTGCTCACGAGTGCTTTTATTTTTGCCGTTTTACTTACCGGTGTTCCTTCTTGCCTCCCCGCGCAGACGAATTCGGTTCTGTTTGTTGCCGATCGCTTCGAACCCGTAAAAGGTGCCATCAGCGTCCCATCAACTCCCACCGAACGATCGGCGGCATTTTCGCTGCTCGAACGCGCGCTGCAGAACAGTGACATGCACATGACGGGAACAGCCCCGTTTCACCTCGATGCCACATTTAACACGGGCGGTAACGTGAACTACGCCGGGCTGGGACAATTGACGGAAACTTGGCTGTCCGGCAAGAGCTGGCGCTGGACGGCAAGGCTCGGCAGCTACTCGCAAATCCAGATCGGTTACAACGGATCGACCTTTGCCGAAAAGAAAACTCCCATTCCGCTTCGCATACAAATGCTCCGGAACGCTATTTTCTGGCCGGTAAGGCTGAATTCTGCCGCAGAAATCAGAACTGCCGCAGTTCTATGGAATGGGAAACCGGCGACATGTCTTCTCACTTCGGGCATGATGGGGCTGGCTACGACAACTCAGACGCGCTTATGGGAAGAAACTGAGTATTGCATCGATAATGCATCCGGCCTGTTACAGGTCTATTCCATTGCCCCTGGAAGCTATGCCGTGTATGAATACGCCAATGCCCAATTTCACGGGCACATCGTGCCCGATCGCATCATGTTTGTAATAAACGGTGCCACAGTTCTCGACTCCCAGATCCGGATTACCGATGCCGGCTCCGTAAATGCAAGCATGCTGACTCCAACTCAGCAGATGATAGCCAATGGCCCGGCAATCACTCTGAGGGCGCCCGAGAGATTTCCAATCGAAATTCCAAGCGCATCGATCAATGGAAAAACCTATCCTGTGATTATTCTTGCATCAATCGATGTAAGTGGGAATGTATTGGAAGAAGAGTTGGCGAGCTCCTCGGATGGAGCACTTGTACAGAGTGCACTGGATCTTGTCAGAAAAACCACCTTCCCGGCGCAAGGAGAGCAACGGCAGGCCTATATCAATGTAAAATTCACTCCGGTTTCGCAGGGCACTTACTGACCAGATAACCGAATTCCACATTGCATGCTTCCGGGCCTCAAGTCGCGTTCGCGGAAGTTTCGATTTTTGCCTGTTTGAAGCGTACATTCAAAACCTGGTTACCATTCGGGCCAATTTATAAACATCCCACTTGGTCGTGGCGGTTCGATCTCTTTCGAGTCGATGCGATTTCTCGATCCGCTTGAAAAGGCCGGATATTTGGCGGCGCTCTTGAATACCGACTTGAGCGCCCGGCTGTAGTTGCGATTCAAGCCACGAACAAGAGGACGATGCTTCGACCGGCAGACTCTTCCCTCGACTACCACGTATTCCGAGCTAGGAGCCTGTCCGAGAATTAGGATGAGTCGCGTGCATGGGGCTTGTGGACCGATCTCAAGGTGACTGTCCAGTTGTCGACATCGAACTTTAGTAAGAGAAAGGATCTGCCAGTACGGCAGCTTGCGCAGAAGCGAAATAGGAGCTTGCCGTTTTTTTCTCTTTTCCGGTCGTCCCTCCGCCAACCCGTGCAAACAAAGCCGCATTGAGTTCATCGGCGGCAGCCGCACTGTCTTCAGGTCGACGGTCGGAACTGGAAAAACTGGGTTGTTGGCAAGGTCGGCGACGACGGCTCCAGGCATGGCAAAGAGCTGTTCAGCGGACGGTCTCTTTAACGCAATCCGTATCGCTGATTCATGGTAATTCTCCTTTAGATGATTGGGTTGGTTGTTACGAACATCGTCGGCGCTTCACCGGCAATCTTCTCCGTAATGGATAAATCGGTCTCAGGTCGAAGACGATCGTTTCCGCTTCTGAGAAAAGAGTCCTGGTTCCCAAAATATTATCTCGACGAAGAAAACAATCGTCTCGATCGCAAAGGGCATCGCTCCGACAGCCGTGAAATCATCTCGACGTCAAAGACATCGGCAACACAACAAAGGCGATCGGCTTTATGTCAAAAACATCGGCAAAGGAACAAAGACAATCGGCAAGATCTGTCACGTCCTGAAATAGATTGACACTTGGAACGGAGGACCAAGTGGAGCAGAAGGTTGTAGTGAGGTACAGTGAGGCGTTCAAGCTGCAGGTTGTTCGTGAGTTGGAGCAGGGGCGATT
>JAHFUH010000782.1 GCA_023265215.1 Acidobacteriota bacterium | reverse complement strand
CAACTATCGAAGGTTCCATCGCAAATCTTGAAAATCAATATGTGATCGGCCTTAGCGCTGTGAATTGCCGGACTGGGGAAACCTTTGCTCAGGAACAAGTCACAGCGGACGGGAAACAAAAGGTTCTCTCCGCGCTGGGAGACGCTGTATCACGGCTGCGTTCGAAGCTCGGCGAATCGCGCAAATCGCTCGAGACGTATGATGTTCCCCTCGCACAGGCGACGACCTCTTCGCTCGAAGCCTTGCAGGCTTATAGCCAGGGCATCCGGGCATTTGAGAAAAACGACTCGGCATCTGCAACGTCGTATTTCGAACGCACCGTCAGTTTGGATAAAGTCTTTGGTTTGGCCTACAGTATGCTTTCAGTTATTCAAAACGACATCGGCTATAACGACCAGGCAATTGAGAATTCCAAGAGAGCATACGAATTGCGCGACCGAATCAGTGAATATGAAAAATTCCCACTCTTGAAAGACTATCAACACATAGTCACAGGCAATGTAGATAAAGAGCTTCAAATCTGCCAGCAATGGGTTCAAACATACCCGCACGACATGCCGGCCTTGCTGGGCCTTGCGGTTGCGAATCTTAGACTTGGCCGAGCTGATAATGCGATTGCACAAAGCCTCGAGGCAAACCGGCTCTCCCCGACGGCGCTCGGGGCCTCGCTAACTTGTAACAGTTACATGATAGTGAATCGGTATGACGAAATACATGCAACAATCCAGCAGGCGCGGGCTCGACAGCTGGATTCTCCAGTCTTCGGAAGGTTGTTATATTGGATTGCCTTCGACCAGAACGATCAGGCAGGAATGGCGGCGAACCTAGAGGCGATCAGCTGGAGCTTAGGACCTTTGGGGCTCGACGCCATGTTGGCCGCGCAACAGGGCCGCTTCTCGCGTTTCCGTGATTTAACACAGCGCGGGATGGTATTGCGCATACAGGCAAATCAGAAAGCGATCGCAGCACGATTAAGTGTTCGAGCGGCTCTATTTGAAGCTCTTGTCGGGAACTTGACGGAGGCAAAGAAGGCTGCGATTGAGGCAAGCAAGATGTCCGCGAATTGGGATGTCCAGGGAAACGCAGCGCTGACCCTTGCCCTGGCGGGGGATTCTGCAAGCGCCCAGAAGATGGTATCGGATTTGAAGGAACATTTCCCAGAAGCTACTTCAATCCAATTCTGCTACTTGCCTGCCGTCCGAGCGGCTCTGGCACTCAACCAGGGGAAGGCGCAGGAAGCGATTGAGAGCCTGAGGGCTATATCTTCGTATGAGTTGTTACCTGCGCCCCAGATGATTGCTGTTTACGTTCGTGGTTCAGCCTATCTCGCTGCTCGTCAGGGCGCAGAGGCTGCGGTGGAATTCCAAAAAATCCTCGAATACCGCAACGTAGCTTCCCGGGGTTCCCGAGTCCTCGGGCATCTTGGTCTGGGCCGCGCCTACGCCTTGCAGGGCGATACGACAAAGGCGCGCAAGGAGTATCAGGATTTCCTGGCGCTGTGGAAGGACGCCGATCCCGACATCCCAATCCTAAAAGAAGCAAAAAATGAGTACAGAAAGCTGGTGAGCTCTGAAAACCAGCATTAAGGAATCGCCATGATTGGAAAGACTCTGGGACATTATGACGTGGGTACCCCTCTTGGTCGCGGGGGGATGGGTGAAGTGTATCGGGCAAAGGATCGGAAACTCGGACGCGATGTGGCGATCAAGGTCCTGCCGGAGGAGTTCGCAAGGGACGCAGATCGCGTCGCACGTTTTCAGCGTGAAGCCAAGCTGCTCGCTTCTCTGAATCATCCGAACATCGCTGCCATCCATGGGCTGGAAGAATTCGGCGGAACAAACTTCCTTGTCCTCGAATTGGTGGAAGGTGAGACGCTGGCGGATCATGTGAGGCGTGGACCAATCCCTGTTGAGGAAGCGCTGAAAATTGCGCTGCAGATTGCCGAGGCTCTCGAAGCTGCGCATGACAAGGGCGTCATCCACCGCGACCTCAAGCCCGCCAACATCAAAATCACGCCCGAGGGAAAGGTTAAGGTTCTGGATTTTGGGTTGGCGAAGGCATATGCAGGAGAGCCGGCAGATATGAATTTGTCCAACTCTCCCACACTAAGCAACGCCGCCACACAGCAAGGTGTGATCCTGGGAACAGCGGCGTACATGTCGCCGGAGCAGGCACGGGGCAAGGCAGTCGACAAGAGAGCGGACATTTGGGCGTTCGGTTGTGTGCTGTTCGAGATGTTGACGGGACGGGCCGCATTCTCAGGTAAGGATGTTACGGACATTCTTGCAGCCGTGATCCGCTCGGAACCGGAATGGAGCAAACTTCCCGCAAACTCGCACTGGCGGTTGCGAGAGCTGCTTGAACGATGTTTGGAAAAGGATGCCAGGAACCGATACGGCGTCATCAGTGATGCCCGGGTGGATATTCAGAAAGTTCTGGCGGATCCCAGCGGAGTGTTTGCGCAGCCGGTCACGGCGGCAGAACATCGGATGAAGCCGCGAACAACGCTCTCATGGATTGCAGCCGTTGTCATTCTCATGGTCGGTACAGCAGCGATTG
>JAHFUH010000259.1 GCA_023265215.1 Acidobacteriota bacterium | reverse complement strand
AGCCATCGCCCAAATCAGTGATTACGGCAGGATTGCTGAGGCTTCCATTCTTGGAGGTTTTTGCCAGGGAATCAGCCGATACCAGCTTGTTGCGCCCCGCTGCTTTTGCAGCATAAAGCGCTTGATCTGAATCCCTCATTAAATGTCTTGAACTGTCATATGGATGTTTCGGCGAATGCGTAGCACAGCCAATAGACACAGTCACACCGATTCCGCCCTCAACTGCAATCTTTTGAGGTTCCATCTCAATAGCGGCACGAAGCTTTTCGCCCAGCACTGCCGCATCTCCGGCACCGGTGTCCGGCAGCAGGCAGATGAACTCATCTCCTCCGTAGCGTGCAACGATGTCGGACGATCGGACTGTGGATCTAATAAGAGCGGCCATGGAAACAAGCACGCTGTCGCCCGCCTCGTGACCATAGGTATCGTTTATGTTCTTGAAACGATCGACGTCGACGAACAGGACACTCAACGGCTGCCCAGAGCGCGAAACTGCATCAAAGTATTGGGGAAGAATGTCTTCGATATAGCTCCGGTTGTGCTGTGCGGTAAGGCTATCTTGATGAGACAGTTCCCGGATCTGATGAACCTGTTGCTGTGCCTGCATATTTAAAACAACCAACGCTTCACGAGCCTGATCCAGCAAATGGTTAACTGCTTCCTCTCCTCCAAGATTGACGTCCAAGTCGGAGGTGGCTTCCGGGATGGCCTCTGCAACCTTGCCCAGCAAGCCATAGAATTTCTCTGTCGACATTCCCAGCAGGTCGATAGCTGCTTTGTAGGCAAGGCTGGTTGCGGTGGAAGGATCTATCCATATTTCAGCAATTAGTCCTGCGACCACCCCAATCCTGCAAAAGCCTGCGACATTGGATTCCCCTGCCACCTCCGGATCGTGGCTTGAGGCTGTTGCAAGTTGAAATTTTTCGGGAAGGTTCCAGTGATCGAGCAGCCAGGCCCCCACTGCGGCATGGTCTGAATTGAAAGTTTCCCTCTCTAGTTGAGCCAGCTTCACGTGGCTCCCTTTGGCACTGACAATCAAAGGTACGTAAGTTGCCGGGATTGCCTCGTGCAACACTAACATGCCTATGTCCTGAAGAAGTCCCAAGAGAAACAATTCATCGCAATGGCTCTTGCTTTCCAATCCGGCTAAAGTTTTTGCAGCCGCAGCGGTTATCACCGAACGCCGCCAGTAAGCAGCATGGTCGAAGCCCTTCGTCCTCGATTCACAAAGCTTTCTAACAAGCGAAAAACTGAGTGCCAGACTGAGAGTTGTATTGATGCCCAAGATGGAAACCGCTCGGTCGACAGTGGTTACTTCGTACCGGACCCCATAAAAGGCCGAGTTTGAGACTTTGAGCAGTTTTGCCGCCAGGACTGGATCCCGCTTGATGACCTGCGCAATGTTTGAAATTGCAACGTCTTCCTGCTGACAGAGACTCAAGACCTGAACAGCCACTGCGGGAACGCTCGGGAGAGTCCGGCAGGATCTCAATTGATGTCGCAATGAATCGGGCAACTCAATCCTTGGTTTATCCGTTTCTCCATTGTGATGGTTTGGACTAATAATGGCTTGGACCTCCCTTCTGGCCACAGAACTGAGGCAGTCCTTTCAAATTGTGGCAAAGTCGGACTTATATCTCTCTTCGTCGGCTGGAGCAGCGAGAATTACATCAATTTACTAATGAGTTCATATGTATGCGGATATCAAATCACTCTGGAGTGCGGAAAAATAGGCCTTTTTAAGCCCGAAATCATAAGCCTGGAAGCCGTTGATTTAACACCTGGGTCATTTGTGGACAATTATTGGAAACCCTATTTGGACAGGAAACAGACAAAGCCGTCCACTCTGCGTGGGCATCAATCGGTTCTTGATAATCACATCCTGCCGTCTCTGGGTGATATGGTCTTGACGGAGATCGCCCCTATTAACATCGAGGAGTTGCTTCAGGTCAGAACCAAGGCGGGCTTTTCACCTAGGACGATGCGGAAAATCATCGTTCAGCTGAATGGGATCTTCCATCTCGCTGTAGATGATGATCTGATCAGCCGCTCTCCTATTCGTAAACGGCACAGGCCCGTTTGCCGCAAGGAGGAAAAGCCTGCATGGACGTCGGAGCAGGTTCGGAAAATACTTGAGGCGGTTTCAGCCGAGTATCAGTGTTTGTTTATCTGTGTGGCACTGACTGGACTGCGACTGGGCGAGTTGATTGCCCTACAGTGGAAATATGTGGATCTGGATTCAAAAACGCTTTGGGTAGCGCATAGCCTCTGGAAGAAGCAGTTGGTCGCCCCAAAAACAGATTCGAGTGCGCGGACTAATCCGCTTGGCGAGGTTCTCACCTCGGCACTGGTAGCACACCGAGAGAACACGCTTTTCACTGGTCCTGAGAATTTCGTTTTCTGCAAGCAGGACGGATCATCATTGAATCCGGATGTGCTCCGGAAGGATGTTCTGTATCCCGTGCTAGACCGCTTGAACATTCCGCGACCCAAAGGAGCGTCGGGATTTCATGCGTTCAGGCACTCGGCGGCGAGTCTGATCAATGCTGAGACAGGGAACCTGAAAATCACTCAGAAGTTCCTGGGGCATTCCAATGTTGCCACCACAGGCGATATTTACACTCACACATCCGATGTAATGGAGCGCGAAGCTGCCGTTGCTTTGGAAAGGGCGATTTTTGGAAATCTGTTCCCAGTTGTTCCCAAAATGGGAATTGGGAACAAAACTTTGGTGAATTAGCGCATGACAACAAAAACCCTAGGAGGCTCCAACATACTCGATTTCAATCGTTTATGGGATTGCTTTCGAGTGGATGTTGGTAGCGACGGGTGGAATCGAACCACCGACCTTGGGGTTATGAATCCCACGCTCTAACCGACTGAGCTACGTCGCCCCCCTTCAATACACAGGTCCATCATTTTGCGGCCTTCCCAGTCGCATTTCAAGAACAAATCGAGCGCAACCATTCGATATTGGCATCCCTATGCCTTATGCGTTCGCCGGGTCAGAGACCTGCAGCGCCCGTGGAAATGGCGCGCTTCGGGAAGAAAAGCCTGATAGGCCGCCAGCAATTCGGGCAGCCGGTTGCATTTGTCCGCAGCGGATTCCAATGCGTTCAGGTATTTGAAATTCGACTTGTTGAGACTGAGGTTTTTTAAAAAAATCGTGCACGCAAAATCGTAGGCGTGTGCCCGGTAGCATATCCAGGCGATCTGAACGCCGGTCCTGGCATCCAGGCCATTCATGCGTTCAAGGACCTCCTCGCGCGCCCTTGGGCTCTGGCCGGTATCAAAAAGCTTCTGAATGAATTCCGGAACCAGCACGGCAGGGACTGCCTCGTCCATTTCCGTCAGGGCGCCTATTTCATTTATCAAATCCTCGGGCGCCAGTTTTTTGGCTTTGACACGAATCTGCTGTTCCGATGCATAACTGTTCCCGGGATTCTCAATTAAAAAATCATCGTAAGCTTTCAAAGCAGCATCCAGATCATTTCTGCGCTCGTGGAGCCATGCGAGGTCGAGCAGTGCACGCCGATTGCTTTCCAGAACCGAAAGCAGCAGCGATTCGGCTTCTTTGAATTTGCCTGTCTGAGTTAGCGTCTTGCCCAGCCAGTGCCGGCCCGGCCAGTGCGGGAACAGCCGAAGGCTTTCCCGGAAATGAGCTTCCGCCTGTTCATAATGCTTCTGGCGATAAGCCAGTTTGCCGGCCAGGAAAATGATTCGTGCGGATTCCGGAAAAAGCCTGCACAACTGCTCCGACAACGCATCGGCTTCGGCGAAACGATTCGAGTTCAGGTAAAGCTCCAGCTCCAATCCTCGAGTGGCCTGACTCAAAGGATCTTCTTTTTTAAGGCGCGCCAGAATATTTTCGGCTTCACCAAGAAGGCTTTTCCTGAGGGCCTCCCACATATTGTTTTGCAATGTTTTAATGATTGCTTTGCTCACAACCTATTATTTTGCCATAAGCGTAAAGGCGAAAAGCGCTAAATAATGATAATATAATGGTTTCTTCAATGGGGACTGCCTCTTGAAAATCCGCGATCATGTCGAGGTTTTGGCTCAGCCCACCGTTGTCCGCCTCGAGCATCTCCAGATGGCCGACGCCGGCTGGATCAGCGCTAATTACTACACCACAGAGGAAACAGGAAAACATTTCAAGGCATTAAAGTCCCTTTTCGCCAAAGAAAATGGGTGCGGCGCATTCCTGATTGGACATTATGGTTCCGGCAAATCCCATTTTCTTGCCTATCTGACGCAGCAGATTCAATCGGGCGCCTTCAGCGGCCGTGGCATGAGCATTTTGCCGATATCGCTTCTGAACTATAAAGCCTCGCAGCCTCTGGAAGATATCCTCGACTCGCAGTTGGGCATTTTGCCGGATCAGCATGATCGCAGAAAAAAATGGAAGCAGGTGGAGGCGGAGAATCCAAAGGGGCTTGTCCTTATTCTGGACGAGCTTTCCGAATATCTTCGCTCAAAGCCCAGCGCCCAAAGCTTCAACGAAGATCTCCGGTTCCTGCAGTTTCTCGGCGAATGGGCGCAGGATCATCCCCTGTGGATCCTGGCAGCCCTTCAGGAGCAGATCGAACACACGGGAGAAATAGAGTACGACCTCTTCAGGAAAATCAAGGATCGATACCCCATACGGTTCCTGTTGACTCCCGCCCATGTCAAAGATCTTATTTCCGAACGCATCCTTCGAAAGAAAGAATCCTATCGTCCTGAGGTGGAGAAGCTGGCTCAGGAACTCAGCGAGATCTACTCCAAAAAAATTATAGATTATGGTGTTTTCTGTGACATTTATCCTATTCATCCCGTTACGCTGGAGATGCTGGAGGAGGTCCGGGACCGGTTTTCGCAGTCCCGGGGAATTGTGGATTTCACCCTGACTCAATTGCTCGGCAATGAAGCCAGGAGCATAGATCCTTTCCTCGACCGCCCGTGGGGGAGCCTTCTTACGCCGGATGCCATCGTTGATCACTTTTCGGATCTCTTCGAAGTGCAGCCGGAATTCCTGGCAATAGCGCAAAAGGTTCTTCCTTATTATCGCAAACACATACCCGAGTTGTTCCCGAACAAGCTGCAAAGCGAATTGGCCTGGCGGGCGCTCAAGCTGCTTATCCTGGTTCACCTGTCGCCCCGCCGAAACTCGCTGACTGCAGAAGAATCTTCGCGCTGGCTGCTATTGAAGGTCTCAAGCATCGATCCTGCCAGGAACCGCGAAATCCTGGAAAAAATTCTGGAAACCCTGTGCGTGCAGGGAGCGTTTATCAAAAAACAGGATTCCCGATATCGCCTGGATCTGGAAGACGACAGCAAAGACCAATTAGAACAGCTTCTATCCAGAACGGTAGAGGAACTAAAAAACCGGGGAATTATTCCATTTGAAACTCTGGTTCCTCTTCTGAATCCATCGGACTTCAATCCTTTCGACTTGCCGCGTGATCGCTGGTTTGTGCGCAAAATACGCTGGCATTTTCATGAATGGGACTTGAACGTTTATCTGGGAGGCGGTGTTCCGAAAGAAACGCCGAAGGGGCTGGCGCTTCAAATCGGTGTTCCCTGGGGCCCGCCCGCCGCCGGAGCACGCTGTTACAAGATCCTTCCATCGCAGCTGGAGCTTGATCCGAATGTGCTTGAAATTTCAGCTCTCCAGGACTTAAAAGAGCGGCCGCTTCCTTCCCGTGTGCTGGCCAGGATTCAGGAACAGCTGACTGGAAAAAGTCATTGGTTCCACTCGCTGATCCGCAATGCCTATCACGATGCAACCTGCTATGATCGCAACGAATCAAAGATTGTACCGCCGCCATCCTCGCTGCCATCCAATCACGCAGGCTGGCTCAATGCCTTCGGTGAATGGATTCTGCGGCAGACATACCCTTTGTTTGAACAGTTTGCTCCGGGATATGGCCCACTTCCGAAGGAAACCTACCGCCAGTTCATGAAGTTCGCTTCTGAGCACGATATTGGCGCCGAGGAAGCGCCTGAGCCTGTGAGGCTGATCCGCGAGGCTTACCTCGTTCCCATGGGAATCATGCAGCGAAGGGGTTCGGAATATGTTGTGAAACAAAGGCTGGACAATCACGAGCTTGTCCAAATGCTTGCTCCGCTCATCGAGCATCATCCTGCTCCGGAACGCGTTTACCAGCATCTCAGCGCACCTCTGTATGGATTGGTCGATGACCAGATTCATCTGTTGCTCATCATGCTTTTGATTCAGGGCGAAATCGATATTGTAAAAGGGGATCGTTCCTACCGGGAAATATATGAAACCCTCATCTATCCCTTGCAATACGACAAATTGCTTCCAGGGAGCGCTCTGAATGTTAATCAGCTTCACGATCTTCAGACGCTTTGCGATGGATTTCACATAGCTGTTCCCAGGCAATGGAGCGTGCTGGCGCAAAAGCGCGCAATAGAGCAGTTGAGAAAAACCGGAGATAAACACCGCGATCAGTTGAGTAAATTCACCTCGATGCTGAAGGGGCAGGGCGAAGCGGATGAGCTGACACAGCAGGTTGAAAGAATGATTGAGCATTGGCTGGCCCTGGATAAAGGCGAGCACGAGCTGCAGGGATTTCAGCATTTCCTTTTTGCCATCGGATCGCCGGAACGCTTTATAGCGGAAGCCAATGAAATGGCTTCGATGCCCGCGCGCTACGAAAGGCTGTTGCGCGAAACCGGGCGCTATCGCCATTTATTCAGCTACGAGGCTGTTTCGAAATGCGCGGATCCCGGGATCGCCGCGCGGGTGGAAGCGCTCGGCCCGGCGCCCGCTCTGTCGCAACCGGAGTCGCTGGAAGCCTGGTTGAAGGACGCCCAGCGCATCTATCAGGGCTATCGGGATTGGTATCAGGTTCAGCACAACCTCTCGTGGAAAAAAGCAGGGGAGCATCCGATCTGGATATACAAGATTCCTGGACTCGCCCGCAGCAGGCATTTCGCCGGGTCCGATACGAGGCGGGTGCTGGAAAATACAATTGCCGAGGCAAAGGCCGGCCGTTGTGCGGGTTTGATCACGCTGGATTTCCAGCCGGTATGCCGATGTGGTTTCGACGGATTGAACAATCCGCTGCAGCCTGTCCTGTTGCGCTTTGATGAGCTGTCGAGCACGCTTGAAAAGGATCTTTCCTTTTTCTTCCAGCAAGATCAAGTGAAGGCGAAAGTGAGGGAATGGGCGGATCAGGGATTGGAGATGAATACCGGAACTCTTACATACCTCGAAGGCAAAACGGCCTATCCTGAAATCGAAAACATGGCTCTTTTCGATCAGCATCTGGCCGGTCTCGAGCTGGTGCACCCGGTTGAAACGAAATCGCTGGTTGATCTGCTGGGCAAGCGCGTGTGGGAAAAATCAGCCTTGCTCCATGCGCTCAGTCAATTGTTTGATCGCTATGGTCCGCGCATTGCCTTCCGAAATGAACAGGCGCCGCCGAGAGAAGATCTGGTTGCCTGGTGTTGCGAACAGGCGATGCGCCAGGGTCAGCCCTTGCCAAAGGGGCTCACCGCCTCAGAACGTTCCCTGATTCCAGGTTTGCTCAGGCCTCAGTGGGTACAGGAGAAGAGCTTTCAGCAGATTGAGAGCATGGGCATTGGGGATGACGCGATTTTGCGTGTGCTGGAAATGCTGCTTTC
>JAHFUH010000781.1 GCA_023265215.1 Acidobacteriota bacterium | reverse complement strand
GCCGGGCTTCAGGCTGGAACCTCCCTGGAGAGGAACAGACATCAAAGTGCCATCCAGGGCAAGATAAAATATCTCTTTCATATCGCGCCGCCATCGAGGCCCAGATCCACCGCCGATGGAAACCTGAAGCTTCCCTGTGGCCTCCGGGAAATTCCGGATATAGATCTCAGGGATACCCGATTCGGCCGAGCTATATGCAACCCAGTGTCCGTCCTGAGAGAAATTTGCGCCGCTTAGGGGATAAGGCGATTGCATCAGCAAAAC
Organism: Acidobacteriota bacterium; assembly: GCA_023265215.1. GTDB lineage: Bacteria > Acidobacteriota > UBA6911 > UBA6911 > UBA6911 > UBA6911. The sequence continues at coordinate 2,298 of JAHFUH010000781.1, read as the reverse complement.
CGGATTGTGCTCCCCATGAAGCGGCAGTGTCCATATGGCGCGCGAACCAGCGGGCTCCTGATATAGCAGAACATTGCCGTCCGGAGACCAGGCGGTCGGGGCTACAGGCCTTTTAGAATTCAGGAGCAACTCATCCTTCCCAAATCCGGTTGCCGGTCTGGCAAACAGCTTAAATTCGTCTCCTCCTTCTTTGAAAAACGCATATGCTATCCGGCTTCCATCCGGCGACCAGATGGGCCTGCCCTCGAATCCAGGATCGAAAGTGAATTTCGTGGAAATGCCCCGCGCCAGTTCGATTAACCAGATATCGGTGCTTTCGCCATCCCCCTGCTGAACGGCGATGCGAGTGCCGTCCGGGGAAATTCTGGGAAAGGTGCCGGGTCCGAGCGGGCCGGCCTTTTCGAGCGCTTTTCCTGTGCGGTCAAACCAGTGAAGGTCTGCAGTTCCGCCTGAATATCCGGATCGGTATGCCAGGATGCCCGATTCCGAAACAGAAAAAGCTGCCCGACCATTAGTAGCCAGGATGACAGATTCTGCCACAGGCATGGCTTCGCCCGCCAACCGGAGACTGGTCGCATCAAATACCTGGGCCACCAGAATTCCTTCGCGCACATATAACAGATAGCCCGGTGAAGCATAGACAGCCATCGAGGCCGAGAGGATCAGTTTTGTGGTTTGCTTCGAATCCAACGATCCGACAAAGATTGCGCGATCTTCCGGTATGGCTGTGTTCGAAAAATATACGAAGTGCCGCCCGTCCGGGAGGAATTGGGGCCATATGTGACTTTTCTCCATCCGCGACGGATCAAGCGCGGTCACAGGAATTGGAGTCCCTCCCTCCTCCGGCACGCGCTTTATTCCTTCCCCAACCCCTCCGAAAATTATCTCCCCGTCGCGATTCCAGGAGCCGCTGGCAAGGGTTACGGGTGCGCTGCACAAGGTTTGCACCGATCCCCCGGTAACATCAATTTTTTTCAGCTTGCCGCCTACGAAGAAGCCGATGAAGCGGTTGTCCGGCGACCAGATCGGGGATTCCGCTCTCTCAGTTCCGTTCAACGCTCTCAGCTCGAGCGAATCCAGGCGCCGGATCCACATCTGATCGGGTTTGCCGCTGCTTCCGGCCATGAACGCCAGGTAGCGACCATCCGGAGAAAGAGACATGCGGGGAGCGCCATTAGCTCCCACGAAAGCTCCTTCATTCGGAGGAGCGACAGTAAATGTGATGACTGGAAGTGTGGGCGCAGGCCGGCGGAAATAGACAAAAGCCAGCGTCAGCGCAACCAGCAGGCATAAAGCCGCCACACTCCAGGCGAGCCACGGCCGCCGCTGCGACGGCGCAGATTCGGGTGCATCTTCAAGCAGCAGCTTGGCATCCGAAATGTCGGCAAGCCGCTGTTTGGGATCTTTCTGCAAACAGGTGCGCAACAGACGCCTCGCCTTCGCCGGGACTTGATCCAAGTCCGGATCCTCTTTAAGCACAGCCGCCAGCGTATCCGATACGGTGTCGCCTCCGAACAGGCGTTTGCCGGTGAGCATTTCGTAGAGCACGACGCCGAAGGCCCAGATGTCCGCGCGCTTGTCGACGGATTTCCCGCGCGCCTGCTCGGGCGACATATAAGCCGCCGTTCCGAGAATGACTCCCGCTGCCGTCTGCGCGACACTCAGCGTCGGCGAGTTATCATTGCTTACAGCCGGTGTTCCACCAACCTTTGCCAATCCAAAATCCAGAACCTTCACCATGCCGTCCGGCTTGATCTTGATGTTGCCGGGCTTGAGATCGCGGTGCACGATCCCTTTCTCGTGCGCGGCTTCAAGCGCGTCTGCAATCTGCCGGGCAATGGTTAAGGATTCTTCCAGAGGGATTGCGCCCTGCTCGATTCTCTCCTGCAGCGTCTGCCCTTCGACCAACTCCATCACGAGGTAATTGGGGCCGACGTCGTGTAGTGTGCAGATATTGGGATGATTCAGCGCCGCCACCGCCCGCACTTCGCGTTCGAAGCGTTCGTTGAACTGCTCCGCGGAAACCTTGATAGCCACATCGCGCCCCACCCTCGGATCGCGCGCGCGATACACTTCCCCCATCCCTCCCGCGCCGATCATGGCAGCGATTTCGTAAGGACCAAGTTTGGTTCCAACCGTAAGAGTCATTAGAGTCATTTCTTCAATAAAGCAGTCCAATTCAGGACCACCGTGAAGGCCGTTGGAACGGCGTTATCTGCTGGAATGGGGAGCAAAAAACGCATGCCGTCCCTGCTCACGTCCCAGCCCTGCCCCGGCAGTATCATCGACTTGAACAGC
>JAHFUH010000780.1 GCA_023265215.1 Acidobacteriota bacterium | reverse complement strand
GAGTCCTATTTTTCCGGCAGGGTCACTACGATGATGCGATTGGGTGCCTTTCTGCGGCAGTCCGACAGGTGCCGACCTGGGCAGAGGCGCACGCCAACCTAGCCTTGGCGTATCAGGCGAAAAACCAATCCGAACAGGCGATTGGGCATTTCAGAGAAGCTATCAAGCTAAATCCCGATTTGACAGGCGCGCGCGAAAACCTGGGCGCTGCCCTTCTCGGGCAACGCAAGCTGGAGGAGGCCGCAGCGGAGTGTGAGGAGTGTGTCCGGCGCGTGCCGAAATCGTCGGAATCGCGCCGCAAGTTGGCGGATGCACTCCGTAGAGAGGGAAAAGAAAAGGAAGCGCTGGCACAATTGGCTGAGGCGATTCAGATTACTCCGGATGATGCCGAAGCTCACTTCCTCATGGGCATGATTCAGGCCGAAGCCGGCGATCTGGGAAATGCGATTCCACACTACCGGGAAGCCTTGAAGCAAAGGCCTGACTATGCAGAAGCGTTGAACAATCTTGCATGGATCCTGGCCACCAGCGCTCAACCTCAGTTCCACGATGGTTCGCAGGCCATAAAGCTTGCCATGCGGGCATGCGAACGGCTGGCCTATAAGGACCCGGAGGCTCTCGACACGCTTGCCGCCGCCTACGCCGCCGCCAGCCGGTTTCAGGAGGCTTGTGTCACGGCCCGGAAGGCTATTGACGCTGCCGAGAAGTCCGGCCTTGCGACCGATGCCAAAATCCTAAAAGGGCATCTCGATCTATTCGACAGTGGCCGTCCCTATATCCAGACCGCGAAATAAGCGAAGCAATGTCTGTTCATACGGCAGGCTGCAAGCAGTCGAAAAGAAACGGTCTGCGGCAATTCTCCGCTTCGGGCTTCGGTCTATGCTAAAACCAAATTCGAAAATCCAAGAAAGCTAAAAGCTACGAATTTGGGATAGGCATTTTAGAACTCGCTAAACGCGCATATTCGTTACATTTAGAGCAATACTAACGAGGAAAAACGAAAACTGCTTAGTACGCTACTATCGGACTGCGCATTTATCCGCGGAACTCTTTATCCAACATGGAATAAGCCGTTTGATAGATTGGCGCGGGAAGACAAAATCGAGCAGTGGCGTCCCCTGGTGGACGATTTTCGCAACTGGACTATGTATGCAGCTTGAGTTACGGGCGCGAAATGCCGAGCTGATCGCAGATGGTTCTCGCCGTTGTCTCCTTAATCTCACGATGTCGAGGAACGGCTGCGTATCGGCCGTTTTCAGGATTGCGGTGGATAGAATGGTTAGCGCCTTCCCTATCCAAATAACAACCATTCTTGTCCAGATGTCGAACAAGATCGCGGCGTTTCATGCTGCGGGAACATCAACAGTGAGTTTTTCCCAAATGGCATTGCCGGGGGCGTCTTTGGCTGCGTTCTCTCGATAGCTCAGGAGGAGCAATTCGACAGCCTCCTTGATCATGGACCGGGCTTCCGATAGATTTTTCCCTTGAGTAACGGCGCCCGGAAGATCCGGTACGGTTGCCATAATCCATCCGTCTTCGATAGGTTGATACAGAACCGTATATTCGCGTTTCACCGATGCCTCTCCTTTTTTCTGATTATAACTGACGATGGATTGCGAAGCCAGGAACTCGGCAGGTCGTGGCGTCCCCAACGGGATTCGAACCCGTGTTGCCGCATTGAAAGCGCGGTGTCCTGGGCCAACTAGACGATAGGGACATGCTCAAAGGCTTCACATTCTTGCATTTTTATTTATCAATTTCAAGCAAATGCAATTCGATTTTGTCGTCGGGTCCTTGCTCGACCCGGGAATGCCAATTGCCTCGAATTGCCAGTAAGGATTTCAGGCGATAAAACAGCGGGGTCGATGCCCAAAGAGACAATCGCCCGGCTCCAGCTACGGCACCTGCCCCTCTTCACCTGGATTGGATCAAATGGGTCGTGACAAATTTCGTATTGATCTTTGCATACGGGCATCAGCCCTAAGGCTGATGGAGGCTGATTCCTATCAACTCACTTGTTTCCAGAGTCAGGCGGTTTATAATACATATCCAAGAACCTAAGTCCTTGGACGGGGCTTCAGAACAATAGGCAGATTGCCAGAGTATCGCCGTCCAACTCTCACAGTAAGCTGGAGGGGCCATGAAGATTGCACAGATTCTCAAAGAAACTCTGACCTTGATCCTTGCAGGCGGACAAGGTGAGCGACTCTACCCTCTCACCAAGGACCGGGCAAAACCAGCCGTTCCATTCGGCGGCCAGTATCGGATCATAGATTTCACCCTATCGAACTGTGCCAATTCCGGGCTTGAGCGCGTTTATGTGCTGACTCAATACAAAAGCCATTCCCTGGATCGACACCTTCGATCCGGATGGAATATATTCTCCAGTTCTCTGGACCAGTTTGTGTGTTCAATCCCTCCGCAGCTTCGGACGGGTAATTCCTGGTACCTGGGAACTGCGGACGCGGTCTTTCAAAATCTCGACATTCTCAAGTCTCACCAGCCAAGCCGGGTTCTGATTCTCTCCGGTGATCACATATACAAGATGGACTACAGCGAAAT